>JAICXI010000423.1 GCA_025980505.1 bacterium
GGTCCTGAAAGCCCCCGCCCTTCAAGGCGCCAAGTGGATTTTGCAATGGGCGGGGGTGGCCTTACTGGTGGCGGCCGTGACCTGGTCCAAGTCGAAAACCACCGCCCTGCTCCAGGACGCGGCGGGGATGAAGCTGGAAAAGGTAAGCGTGGAAGGAACCCATTACTTGTCGGACGGGCAGGTCGTGAAGGCCGTGGCGCTGACGCCGGGAGAGAATCTGTTCAAGCTGGATTTGGAACAAGCCAACGAACGGGTGAAACAATTGGATTGGGTGGATCGCGCCTTCATCGAGAGGCGCCTGCCCCGGTCCATCCTTGTGTCCATCCGGGAACGCCGCCCCGTGGCCTTGCTGGATGACGGCGCCCTTTACGGGGTGGACGCGCAAGGGAGGGTCCTGTCGCCCTCGCCGGCCCTTCTGCAGGAGGACCTGCCCTTGGTTTCGGGGGTGCCCCTGGCGGCCGAGGCGGTGGGAACGACGCGGGAAGCCCGGGCCTTGAAACCGGCCCTGGATTTTTTCGCGTTCCTCCAAAAGGAAGACCCGGCTTTGGCGCAGGACGTGTCGGAAGTGAACCTTTCGCAGCCGGACGCCCTCAAGGTGACCTTTATCGACGGCATCCAGGCGACCTTCAATTCGGAGGTTTCGGACGGGGAACTCAAGCGCATGGCGCTGGTCCTGAGCGATTTGAGCCGGAAGGGCAAAAAGGCGGGGGCCTTGGATTTCCGGTACAGCGACATGGTGCTGGTGAAAACCCGCTAAGGGCGGCCGCCGCCGGCGAAGGGGCGAGGAGGTTCGAGGATGAAGCTGAACGCGCGAAGGCTGAAGAAAACCGGACCCCCGCCCTCGCGGGCCGCGGGAAAGGCCAAGAGGCCGGATTTAAGGACGATCAAGGTTTGTTTTGGGCCGTGCCGCTGTTTCTCGGCGGCGAAAAGGTAAGGGCGGCCGCCAGCCGCCGGCTTTCGGCAAAGAAACGGAAACGGACGGCCGGCAACTGAAGGCTGAGAACCGAATTTGAAGGGGGTGGAATGAATGGCTAAGGAACAAAAGCAAGACATCGTGGTGGGGTTGGACCTGGGGACCACCAAGGTCTGCACCATCATCGGGGAGCAGGACGACGACGGGCAGGTGCATATCATCGGGGTGGGTACCACGCCGTCCACGGGGCTCCGGAAGGGCTCGGTGGTGAACATCGAACAAACCATCGCCTCCATCAAGAAGTCGGTCCAGGACGCCGAGCGGATGGCCGGGGTGGAGATCAGCTCGGTTTACGCGGGCGTGGCCGGGGGGCACATCAAGGGGCTGAACAGCCGCGGCGTGATCGCGGTCTCCCGAAAGGACAAGGAAATCACCGGTGACGACCGGGAAAGGGTGATCGAAGCGGCCCAGGCCATCGCCATCCCCCTGGACCGGGAAATCATCCACGTGATCCCGCAGGAATACATCGTGGACGACCAGGACGGCATCAAGAACCCCGTGGGAATGTCGGGGGTGAGGCTGGAAGCCGAAGTCCACGTGGTGACCGGGGCGGTCACCAGCGTGCAAAACATCGTGCGCAGCGTGGAGCGGGCCGGTTTCCACGTGGCGGACATCATCCTCCAGCCCCTGGCTTCATCCGAGGCCATCCTTTCGGCGGACGAGAAGGAACTGGGGGTGGTGTTGATCGACATCGGGGGAGGCACCACGGACATCGCGGTCTTCATCAACGGTTCCCTCTGGCATACGGGCATCATCACCTTGGGGGGGCAATTGGTCACCAGCGACGTGGCCGTGGGCCTCCGGACCCCCAACACCGAGGCGGAAAGCATCAAGTTGCAGTACGGATGCTCCTACACCGCCATGGTGAAGGAAGAAGAGGAGATCGCCGTTCCGGGCGTGGGCGGGCGGCCCGACCGGCGGATGCCGCGGCGGGTGTTGTCCGAGATCATCGAGGCCCGCATGGAGGAAATCTTCGAACTGGTGGGAGCTGAACTCAAGAAGCACGGGTTCGAGGACCGGATCCCGGCCGGGGCGGTCATTACGGGCGGGGCGTCCCTCATGGAAGGCACCGCCGAACTGGCGGAGAAGATCCTGCAATTGCCGGTGAGGATCGGGTCGCCCAAGCGGGTGGGGGGGTTGACCGACGTGGTGTCCAACCCCAGTTATTCGACCGCCGTGGGGCTGGTGCTGATGGGCATGCAGTCCCAGCAGCCGCGGGACGGCAAAAGGAGCGCGATGATGTCGGGCGACGCTTTCGGAAACATCCTCACGCGCATGAAGAAATGGTTCGGGGATTCCATCTAACGAAAGAAGCCGACGGATAGCGGTTGGCTTTTAGCTATCGGCAAGGCAAAGACGAAAGAA
>JAICXI010000077.1 GCA_025980505.1 bacterium
GCCTTCCCCGGCCGCCGCGTCGTCCTCCACGAGCCCATCGGAAATACCCCTGCCGCCCGGCGCGGGTTCGGAAAAAGCCGCTCCGGCCGCGGCCGAAAACAATCCGACCGAGCAGGTCCCGGTTCCGCCCGAGGTCAGCGGTTCCACGCCGGCTCCTCCGTCGCTGGATGACTTTAATCCGCCCAGCGTCGAGACTTCCACGGCCCCGGCGCCTCCGCCGGTTCCTTCCACTTCCAACGAAGGCGCCGCCAAGACTTCTTCGAACGGCACGGAGTCGGTCCCGGCCCCGCCGGACCTCAATGAACAAGTGGCGCCGGCGGCCTCCAATAGTTCCGCTCCTCCCGCGCCGGAACCTTCCAGTCCTGCGGCTCCCGAGGCGGCGGCACCCCCGCCTGCCGCGGCTTCCTCCACCGAGGCCCCCCCCGCGCCGCCGGTCAACACGGCCGCGACGGAGGACCAGACGAAAGCCGTCCAGTCACTGCAGGGTGTGAATGGGGATATCGACGGGATGCAGGCGCCGCCCCTCGACTTGGGTTCCGATTTGGCGAACCCCTCCTCCAGCGCTCCGTCCACAGCCGGTTCGGGCCAACCCTCTTCCGGCAATTCCAACTCAGACCTGGCCTTGCCGCCCATCCCCGATTCGGATGTCCAACCTCCCAAGGATTTGGATTTGCCCCCCACGGACGATTTGGGGAACATCAACCTCGACTCCCGAAACAAGTAAACCTTACCGGTAAAAAATCGAAAATTTCGAATGTTGAATCCTGGCGGAATGATAAAATTTGGATTGCCATATCCGGATTTTACTTGATTTAAAATTCGCCGCTGAAAATCAATTTTATTGGTCCGATTCAACCGCTCTGCCCGGCGGATGGAGCTTTCTTCCGCGAAATAGGATCCTACGAGGAGATCGATCATGCCCATTCAAGTTGCGTTGTTGACCGTCGGCGACCGTTTTGCTTCCGGAAGCGTCAAGGATGAGACGGGCGACAACCTCAACGCCGCCTGCCTCAAGATGGGTTGGGAAGTGGCCTCGCGCCAGGTGGTGGGGGACGACGAACAGGCCCTCGTGAACCACCTGGTTCAAATCGCGGACGGCGGGACGATCGACGTCCTTTTCACGGTGGACGGCATCGGCATCCAGGCCAAGGACAGGGTGCCGGAAGCCATGTACCAGGTCTGCGAGAAATGGATTCCGGGTTTCCCGGAATTGATCCGCAACAAGGCCTATGAAAAAACCCCCCTGGTGGCCCTGACGCGGGGAGTGGCGGGCATCCGCGGCAAGACCCTGATCATCAACATGCCGAGTTCCCCCACGGCCGTGAAGGATTCGTTGGAAATCCTGCGCCCCGTGCTTCGGTTGGCGGTGGACCAAGTGAAGGGAACGCCGGCTTAAAGAGTGGTGCCCGTCCATGAGCGACTTAAGACGCCTCGAGGAAGACCCGCGTTACGTCGACCTTTCCCCCTTTCCGCGGGTGAAGATCGACCTGAAGTACGCCTCCCCCGATAATTTCATGGGCCGCGATATGTACGGCCCCTTCAACAAGGCTTTCCTGCACAAGGACGCGGCCGCAAAGTTCCGTGCGGCGGTGGACCTCCTCCCGGCGGAGAAACCGGGCTGGTCCTTTGTCGTTTTCGACGCCCTTCGACCCCGTTCGGTGCAGCGGGTCCTGTGGGACAAGGTGAAGGACACGCCCGACCGGCAATACATCGCCGACGCCGAAATCGGCTCCCCGCATAATTTCGGGATGGCGCTGGACTTGGGGCTGCTGGATGGGAAAGGGGACGCGGTTGACATGGGCACGGGATTCGACGCCTTTACCGCGCTTTCCGAACCGCGTCTGGAAGAAAAGTTCCTCCGGGAAAGCAGGCTGGTGCAATGCCAGTTGGACAACCGGTTGGTTTTAAGGAAAGTCATGACGGCGGCGGGATTCCTCCAACTCCCCCATGAATGGTGGCATTACAACGCCCTGCCCGAGCCGGAGATAAGAAGGAATTATCCCATCGTGGAATGAAGTCCGCGGGATATTGCCGGCGGGGCCGGCGTTCCGGGAACTGGCACAGTTCGGCTTCGTCGGCGGCCTGAGGGGGCCCGGTTGCATCCGGTGACCCTGCGCTTGGCAAGCGGTAGGAAAAGCGCTTCTCCATCCTGTGATCCTGCGTGAAAGGCCCGGCGTGATGGCCGAAGGCTCGGAGGCGAAGGGGTCTTTTCCTGCCGCTCCGTCCTATTTAGGAACGCTCCTTCGGCGTGGGAAACGGGTGGCCGATGGGGGATAAGGTTCCGGGGTTTGACTTGCTTGGAAACCTCGGAGGCGACGTGTCCCGGAAGGAAAAGTCGGGCTAGAGGTATTCGAACCCGATTTCAAAGGAGAAGGCCCTGGCCGGCTGGTCGATGGCGGCGTTGTCGGCGAAGTCCTGGGTTACAAGGTAATAAGTGAACTTGCCCCGCCCCACGAAATCCAGGTAGGGGTTCAACCCGATTTCCAAGCCCACCCCGACTTCGGGTGCAAAGGCCGTTTGAGACAGGCTGATGGTGCTGGTCATGTTGTTGGAAGTGTCCGAGGTGGACAAGTTGCAGGTGGAAAAAGCCGGGCCTGTGAAAAAGAAGGGGCGCAGCGTACCCGACGTCAGGACCGTGTAGCGCACCCAAAGGGCGTAAGTGCTCAAGTTGAGGCCGTAGGAGCTGTAGGAAAGAAGCGGGTTTCCGTACCTGGCCGTGAAGCCCTTGTAATCGTAATCCAGCCAAAGGGAAAGGGCCGGCGTGAACCGGTAGCCCACCCCTATGCCGAACCCCCCACCGGCGTCGTAATTGCCGCTGAAGATATTTTGGTTGGGGAAGGCCAAGGAGAAGTTCGTCAGGACCGGCCATTTGGACTCAAAGGGTGCGGTCGATGCGGCTTCCTCCGCCCAGGCGCGGCCGGCGGCCGCGGATAAAAGCGCCAAGCAAAATAAGATAGTCCTCATGGAGACTCCTTCGGCCGACGTTGTACCCTTCGGTTTTGGAAACCGCCGGCGATCCGGCGGAAAGGGGTAGTTCTTGTCCGCTGGGTAAATCCACTATAGGTTTGTTGCAAAGGGGCGCAAATCCACCGGATGGTGGATTTTAAGGTAAGCCTTCACCCTTGCCGTTTCGCGCGGATTGCAGGTGAAAATGGAGCGGCCGCCGGTTTTCGCCTGTCGGCGGTCCGTCGCCGGCCTTTTTCAGCAACCCAGTGCTTCGCGCACCTTGGCGGCCAGTTCTGGGATGGTGAAGGGTTTGGGGAGGAAAGGGGTCCCTTCCTCCAGGCCCTCCGAGCCTGGGATGGACCCGGCCGCATAGCCGGACATATAAAGCCGCTTGAGGCCGGGAAAAAGGGACAACAGTTTCCGGGAGAGCTCCAACCCGTTCATTTCAGGCAGGACCATATCGGTGACCAACAGGTGGATTCCGTTGGGCTGGGACTGGGCCAGGCGCAGGGCCTCGGACGGACTGGAAGCCCCCACCACGGCGTAACCCAGGTTTTGGAGGATCAGCGTGGTGATGCGCAGGATGGCGGGCTCGTCCTCGACCAGCAGGAGCGTGGTTTGGCTGGGCGCCAGGGGCGACGCCGAGGTTTCCGGAAGGGCCTGTTCAGGCCGGCCGCTAAAACGGGGCAGGTAAATCTCGAAAGCCGTTCCCCGGCCGGGTTCGCTTTGCACGGTAATGAAACCTTTGTCCTGTTGGACGATCCCATAAACCGTGGCCAGCCCCAGGCCCGTGCCCTTGCCCGGGCCCTTGGTCGTATAAAAAGGTTCAAACACCTTGGCCAGGACTTCCGCGCCCATGCCCTGGCCGTTATCGCTGACGGCCAGGCGCGCGTACTCGCCCGTGGAATATTCGGGGTGGCCGGCGCAATGGGACGCGTCCAAGTCGGCGGCCCCCGTTTCAATCAGGATTCTTCCGTGTCCCTCAATGGCGTCCCGGGCGTTGACGCACAAGTTGGTCAGGATCTGGTCGATGTGGGTGGAACCCACCCGGACCTGTCCCGGGCCCTCGCCGGGCCGCCAGACCAGGTCGATGTTCTCGCCCAGGAGGCGCCGCAGGAAGGGGATCATGCCGTCCACGGCCTTGTTCAGTTCCAGCACCTGGGGAACCACGGGCTCTTTCCGCGCGAAAGCCAGCAGTTGCCGGGTCAGTTCGGCGGAGTGTTGGGCCGCGGCCAGGATCCTCTGGAGATCCCCGCTGAGGGGGTCGGAGGGGTCGGTGCGCCTCAGGATCAAATCGGCGTAGGAAATGATCACGCTCAACATGTTGTTGAAATCATGGGCCACGCCGCCGGCCAACCGGCCGATGGATTCCAGTTTCTGGGCCTGGAACAGCTGGTTCCTCAGCTTTTCCCGCTCCTCCTCCGCGCGTTTGCGGCCGGTGAGGTCGTGGATCATGCCGATGAGGTTCCGGCAGGCGCCCCGGTCGTCGAAGACGGGGACGATCGTGACCAGGCTGCATCGATTGCCGACGGGATGGCCGGATTCCTGTTCCCAGGAAACGGCTTTCCCGCTTTGGACGGCCTCGCGGTATTTCCGGTAAAAGAAGTCCGCAGAGGGTTCGGGGAGCACCCGCGAAACGATTTCGCCGACGACCCGTTTTTCCTCCCACCCCGTGACCTCCAGGAAACGGCGGTTGACCCAGCCGAAACGCAAATCGCCGCCCGGTTCCACCATGACGGAGAAGATGACGTCCGCAACATTGTTCAGGATGAGGGCCAGCCGGTTTTCGCTGTTCCTTAAACCCTCCTCCAGCCTCGCCTGTTCGGCGGCCGTACGCAGGGCCCGCAGGCCGTAAGCCAGGTCGCCCGCCATGTCGACCAAAAGGGAGATTTCGGCGCCGTCGAAGGCGTCCGGTTGGGGGGCGTAGATGGTCAGGGCGCCGTAGACCTGCCCCCGGTCCGCGAGCGGCAGGGCGATGGAGCAGGCGTAGCCCCGCGCCAGGGGCCGAAATGGGGGTCGTCCCCCATGGAACGGATGAAAACGGGTTTGCCCGTGCGGATGGCGGTGCCGGTGGGGCCCCGGCCGTGCTCGCCCTCGTCCCAGGTGATCAGCAGGCGGTCCAGGTAGCCCTCCACGAAACCGGCGTGGGCGATGGGACGGACCTTTTTCACCCCGCCGGTGACCTCGGCGAATCCCACCCAAGCCATGCGGTAACCGCCCTTTTCCACCACGATCCGGCAGATGGATTCCATCAGCCCGGCCTCGTCGGTGGCCCGGAGGAGGGCCTGGTTGCATTCGGTGACCATGTGCAGGGTCCGGTTTTCGCGGCCCAGGCCGGCCGGAAGACTTGCGCCGTCGCCCTGGGGGATCATGAACCGGGCTCCTGACGGAAGTCTTGTCCCGGACTCTCCGGTTGCGACGCCACCTCGAAAATTCCGCCAGCCGCGGATGTTGGGAGAGGTTCAAGTTTCACGGGAGCGCACCTTGTTGCCGGGTTGAAAACCGGGCCGCTTGCAGCCCGGGGAATCAAGCGGTTTGTCGATGGGTTTTCAAAATATCTTAACCACTTTGCCTGTCCGACGGAGAGGTTAAATCGATCCGGCTCATCCACCTTCAGGTGGAGGAACCCGGACCTCCTTCTCGAAGCCGGAAGCCGGGAAGAATGAAGTGACTATTGGTGGGCATTTTCGAGAATCGTTTTAAAACGGAAGGGGCAAGCCAAGGTCAGGCAAGCAGGAATGGGATTCCAATCGAGGGGGCGGCGGAACTTATTACGGACTTCCAACAAAAACCTCCCTTAACCACAGGGACAAGGAGGCACAGTTAAACAAAAAGCTTTGAATTTACTGTTTTTTGGCTGCGTCTCCGTGCCTCTGTGGTGAAATCTTGGGTTTTGTTAGGAGGCTCTAAGTTAAAGTGCCGCGCTTGGGGCGAATTTTGGAAGTGGAAAGTTGGGAAAAACCATGGTGCCGGAGCCTCCCGGTTCCTTCCCTCCGCGGACTTACAAGGTTGTCCGGAGGGCTTTGGGTTGGGTTGGAAAAAGAGGCGCCCCAAGGGGAAGAAGGGGCCAGGGATACCGACAGGAGACGGTGCTTCCCTTAGAACCCTTCGTCCGGGTAGGCTTCCTGGTCGGTGGCGGGCTTGGGGTTGGCGGCCGGTTCCTCTTCCTGGGCCGGCGAGGGAGTGGCCGGGCCCGAGGCGGAAAGGGGTGCGGTCTTGACCGAGGATTGTTGCGCTTCCATGCCCAGGATATCGTCGCCGGCGGGCGGGGCGGCATTGCCCCCGTTGGAGGCGTCGCCCGAGCCCGGAAAGCTTCCGCCCGAACCCGAATGCAGGTTGCAAAGCTTGGTGGGGGCGGTCTCCTTCCGGAAAACCTCGTCCCGGGTGCGTGGACAATAGGTCGAGGCCAAAAGCCCCGAATCCAGGCAGATCTTTTTCGTCACGAAGTCCTTTTCCATGCCCTTGGGGGGCTCGAAATCCCGGGCCGGCTTTCCGGCGGTGGCTTCCTTCATGAACTCGGCCCAAATGGGCGCGGCGGCCTCGCCGCCGGTCTGCCGCTTGCCCAAGCTTTGGCGCGTGTCGTAACCCAGCCAGACGCCGCAGGTCAGGTCCGGTGTATAGCCGATGAACCAGGCGTCCACGTTATCGTTGGTGGTTCCGGTTTTGCCCGCGGCCGGGTAAGTGAAGCCCAGGCGGCGGATGATGCGGCCGGTGCCGTTGTCGATGACGTCCTTCATGGTGTGGGCCACGATATAGGCCACTTCGGGGTCCAGCACCTGCTCACCGACCGGCGTGTTGTTCTCCAACACGTGACCGGAGGAATCCTTCACCATCAAGATGCCGAAAGGCTCCACCCGCACGCCTTGGTTGGCGAACACCGAGAAGGCCTGCACCATCTCATCCAACGTCACCTCCGAGGTGCCCAGTCCCAGGGTCAGGTTGGGTTTGATGGGGGTGGTGATGCCCAACCGCCGCGCGACGCTGACCACGGGCTGGATGCCCAGCTTTTCCAGGAGTTTGATGGTGACCACGTTGATGGAATACATGAGGGCGGTGTGGAGGGTGGTGGGCCCGCGGAACTTGCCGGAAAAGTTGGTGGGCCTCCAGGGCTGGCCCGTGCTGGGGTCGGGGTAAACCACGGGTGAATCCAGGAAGACGTCGGCCATGGTGTAGCCGTTCTCGATGGCGGCCGTGTAAATGAAGGGTTTGAAGGCCGAGCCGGGCTGGCGCTTGGCCTGAAGGGCCCGGTTAAAGACGCTCTTGCGGTAGTCGATGCCGCCGATCATGGACCGGATGGCCCCCGTATGGGGGTCCATGGCCAGGAGGGCGCCCTGGATGGGCTGGTCGACGGGGATGTTGGTCAGCCGGTTCTTGCGGGCCACGATTTCGGCGTTTGCCACGCCGCGGGCCAGGGCCCGTTGGGCCGCTTCCTGGAGCTTCAAGTCCAGGGTGGTGTAAACCGAAAGCCCGCCTTTGTAAACGGCGTTGGCGCCGTAGCGGGATTCCAACTGCTGCTGGAC
>JAICXI010000022.1 GCA_025980505.1 bacterium
ATCGAAGCGAATCGAAGGGTTCGCCTCAAAATTCGAGGCTCGCAATGGCAACTCCTCCCATCGTCATCCATCTTTCCCAGGAACTTACTTCCCTTCCCAAACCGGAAAAGGGCACTCCCGGCTCAAAAGCCCTGAGGCCCGCCCCCGGATGCTTAGCGGTTAAACTCGGCGATCAGGAAGGTATGGTCGGAAGGTTTTTCCAGGCCGCGCGGCTTGGTGTCGATCCGGATTTTACGGAGACGCTCCACCATGGGCGGCGTTCCCAGTATCAGGTCGATTCTCCAACCCAGGTTGCGCTGGAAGGCGGATGGCTGCCGCATGTCCCAAAAGGTATAGTGCCCGCCTTCCTTCACCTTTTCCCGGAAGAGGTCGGTCCATTTGCCCTCCATGGTTTCCTCCAGCGCCTTGCGCGCGTCAATGTGGAAACAAGGATGGTCCTGGTTGCCCTTGGGGTTGTTCAAGTCGATCTCGCTCCGGGCCACGTTCAAGTCCCCCATCCAAAGGGCGGGCTGGGTGTTGGGAACGTTCTTCTGGAAGTATTTTTTCAGGTCGGCCAGGTACTTGAGCTTGTACTTGTATTTTTCGGACTCGATGTCGAAGCCCTGCGGGATATAGGTGTTGAACAGCCGGACGCCCTCGTATTCCCCCGTGATGAAACGGGCCTGCTCGTCCGCTTGCTTGTAAAGGCCCATGTCCACCTTTTGCATGGGTTTGCGGGAGAGGAATGCCACGCCGTTGTAGCTTTTTTGCCCGTGGAAGACCACGTTCCAGCCCTGCGCCTCGATGGGTTCCTTGGGGAATTCGTGGTCCTGCACCTTGGTTTCCTGCACGGCCAGCACGTCCGGTTTTTCCTTTTGAAGCCAATCCAGGAGGATGGGCATCCGGACCCGGATGGAGTTGGCGTTGAAAGTGGCGATTTTAAGGAAGCCCGGAGCCGCACCCGCGGAAGCCGGTTGGGACTTGGGCCTTTCCGCGGCTTTCTTCAGGGCGGGGACGGCTTTCGTTTTCGGTGCGGTTTTCCTCTGAGCGGCGGCTTTCGGCATGGCGGCTCCCCTTTTTGAATCGAATTTCACCCGCAATGGCGGCCCATGGACCTTCGTCCCGGGCCGCCTCCGGCGGACCTAAACCTCGTAATCCGATACGCGGCGCTCGGCGGCGGCTTTCTTCACGAACTCGGCCACCTTCAAGTGTTCGGGATGGACTTGGTATCGGTCCAGGTCCTCACGGCTTTTGAACTCCGTATAAAGCGACAGGTCACAGGCCGACTCCGCGGGGTTGAAGTTCAACCCCACTTCCAAGGCCTGGATCTCCCGGATCTTCCCCCGCAAACCCTCCAAAAGGGCCTTGAGTTCCCGCCCGGTCTCAGCCTTGGACTTGCCGTCCACCGTTTCCTTGATTTTCCACAGCACGATATGTTTGATCATGCCCCTATTTAACACAAAGGGACCAAGTCGCTAAGAAAAAAACCGTTTTAAGGGACGGTAAAAATTCCGGAGCTATTCCTTTGGTAAAGCTGTTTAATTTCCACCTTCTCCCTGGAGGGGAGAAGGTGAGAACATTCGAAACCCGGCTTTAACTGGGTTTAGTACGTCAAGTTCATAGTTCCGAAATATTATTACTTCGGGGACAAGGCTTCAAATTCAGGCTTGTTTTTCCATATTTTTCAGCCTGAAGAAAAGGCACCTCCAGCGCGAAGCCCGTTCGACTCGCTTCGCCCGCTCAGGGGGGCACCGAAGTCATTGAGAAAGGCACGCTTTTAGGAAAAAACCTGGGCCTCCAGCAAACCCCCGGACGATTCGGTGTTGGAAACCCTTTGGTTTTCTTCGCGTCTTGGGGTCTTCGCCTTGGATGCGACTCAACCGATGCTTTTCACCGCCGGAATGGGGCCGGCGCCACGGTCCCGGCGGTTTTCGTTTTTAGCTTTAAAGTGCCGTTAAAAACCGTTAAGTTATGGGGCCTACTTTCAGGGGCAATGGTTTTAATACAGGGGAGGACGCAAATGGGTTTATTGTCGGGGAAAAGGGCCTTGATCTTCGGGGTAGCCAACGACCGCTCCATTGCCTGGGGCATCGCCAAGGCGTTCCACAGCGAAGGCGCCGAGCTGGGCTTTAACTTCCTGGGGGAAGCCCTGGAAAAGCGGGTGCGCCCGCTGGCCGAGTCGGTGAACGCCAAACTGATCCTTCCCTGCGACGTTTCCAAGGACGACCAGATCGACGCCTTTTATAAGGAAGTGGCCAAGATCTGGGGCAAGTTCGACATCCTGGTGCATTGCGTCGCCTTCGCCAACAAGGACGAACTTTCGGGTGCTTTTTCCAACACCAGCCGGTCGGGATTCCACCTGGCGCTCGATATTTCGGCCTACTCCCTCATCGCCATCACGCGTCCCGCCGTTCCCCTCTTAAATGAAGGCGGGAGCGTCCTCACCCTCACTTACTACGGTTCCGAAAAGGTGATCCCTAATTACAACGTCATGGGTGTGGCCAAAGCCGCCCTGGAATGCTCGGTGCGTTACCTGGCCAATGACCTGGGCACCAAGGGCATCCGCGTCAACGCCATTTCGGCCGGGCCCATCAAGACCCTGGCGGCTTCCGGCGTGGGCGGCTTCAAGACCATGCTCAAGACCGCGGGCGAAATGACCCCCCTGCGCCGCAACGTCACCCAGGACGAGGTCGGGACCACCGCCACCTACCTGTCCAGTTCCTGGGCCTCCGGCGTGACCGGCGAGGTCCTCTACGTGGACGCGGGCGCCAACATCATCGGCATGAGCTTCGACGAGAAAAAAGAGGAAGGGACTCCCGCCGCGGGCTGAGGCGGCCGGGCCGTCCTTTCAAGCCGGCGCCCAGCAGAAGGACTTAGCCTCGATGCGCTTGGAAGGCAAGGCCTGGCTCCGGATGCGCAAGGGGATGCTTCCGTCCATCCCGCTTTCGAAAAAGTAAGGCTCCATGTCGATCCTCTCCCGGCTCACCCAATCCCCCTCCATCAGGCACGACACTTCCACCACCAGGCAGCGCCAGGGATCGGTCTTGAAGGTCAGCGTGTGGTAAGGCGAAAGGTCCAGGTTCCAGCCTTTCTTCTCCATGAACTGGAGAAGCTCCACCGCGCTTCCGGGCCAGCGCCCCTCGTCCAACCGGAAAATACCGGACATCATGAGGACCTTCGAAAGGTTCCTGTCCTTTTCCAGCATGCTCCCCTCCTTAAATTAAGTGAAGGCAAAAACCGGCCCCTTGTTGCCGATCCGCAGGGATGACTCTTCGACTTCACCCGGAGTTTCCCCCGGTCTTTCCGGGGCCCAACCCTTCAAGAGCCCCAGGCCTCCAGGCAAGGCTTCCTTCGCTTCTACGAAAATTGAAGTTCCTCCACCGCGGCCGAATCGAAGTCCTTCAACTTCAACCGGGTCAGGGCCCCCCTTTCCCGGGCCGGGTTGTCGCGGAAGGACGTCACTTCCAGTTTCCGGGAAGGCGTCCATTCGTTCTCCGCGGTGAAGACCGAATACTCGATCAACAATTGGTTCCGCGAGAGGGGACGGAGTTTCAGTTCGCGGAACTCCGAAAGCTCCAGGGGGTAGCCCAAGCCGGAAATGAAATCCTTCACTTCCCGGAGATGCTCGGGCAGGCGTTTCTTGACCTTTTGAAAAAAATCGGCCATCAAGACCACCTTCATTGCGGGTTCTTCCATGACGTCCTCCTTTGTTTAAAATCCCGGCCGAAGCCTTTTTATTCCATTCCAAAATTCACAACAGTCCCGCCTGGCGGAAGGAAAAATGCCCTTCAGCGGCCAGGATCAGGTGGTCGTGCACGGTGATGCCCAGGGCGCGGGCCGCGGTGGAGATCTGCCGGGTCAATTGCTTGTCGCCCTCCGAGGGCTCCAGGCTTCCCGCCGGGTGGTTGTGGGCGAGGATGAGGCCCGTAGCGTGCAGTTCCAGCGCGCGCTTGAGGATCTCCCGCGGATACACGGCCGTGTGGTCCACCGTCCCCTCCTGCAGGTTCTCGAAGGCCAGCAAGTGGTTGCGGTGGTCCAGGAAAAGGGAGGTGAACACCTCGCGGGGCTTGCTCCCGATTTGTTCCCTCAAGAAACCGGCCACGTCCCCCGGGCTGGAGACGATCCTTCCCCGCCTGAAATCCTCCTGGTTGGCCAGCCGGAACAGGTCCCCCACCGCCTTGAAAAGCAGGGCGCTTTGGCACGGCAGCCCCCCGATGTCCCGCAGGGCGGCCATGTCGGCCTCCAGGACCCGCCGCACGCTGGCGAAGACCGAGAGCAGTTTCTTGGCGTAAGGCTTGGTGTCCCGGTGGGGGATGGAAAAGGAAAGCAGGAGCTCCAGCAGTTCGTAATCCGTGAGGGCCTTGGCGCCCTCGGCCGCGTATTTTTCCCTCAGGCGCTTGCGGTGCCCCCAGTAATCCGGCGCCCTTTCCAGGTCCCGGGGCGCTTCCAGGGTTTTTAAAACATCCATTTCCACCATGGTTTTTCCTCCATCTTTTCGCTTGACGAAGAATACACTCGTATACTAGTATACAACCGTATTCCATTCCCGCAAGGGAATTCAGGTGGGAAAAAAGTCCGGCCGGCCGGGATCAACCCGGTTTCACCGGCGTCCCACCGCTTCATCCGCCCGAGGGGCGGTTCACCAATACCGGGAGGAACCCATGGCGCCATCCGACGAACCTATGACCGATATCCAAAGGGAAGTGCTGAAGTACGTCCAGGACCACTTGATGCAGGACCACCGGCCGCCCACCGTGCGGGAGGTGATGCGGCACTTCAAATGGAACTCCCCCCAAAGCGCGCGCAAGCACCTTTTGGCCCTGGAGGAAAAAGGCTACCTGGAGCGGGAGGAGCATACGGCCCGCGGGCTGAAGTTGGCGGAGGATTCCTCCGTGGGCATCTCCATTCCCATCCTGGGACGGGTGGCGGCGGGCTTGCCTCTCCTTGCCGAGGAAAACCGCGAGGGGAACATGGTGGTGGACCCCACGATGGCGCGGGGCGGTAAAAACCTTTTCGCCTTGACCGTGCGCGGCGATTCCATGCTGAACGCCCATATCCTGCCCGGCGACCGCGTGATCGTGCAGCAAACCACCCACGCTTCCCCGGGGGAAATCGTGGTGGCCCTGGTGGACGGCGAGGCCACGGTGAAAACCTTCCGTAAAACCAACACCAAGGTCGTGTTGGAGCCGGCCAACCCCAAGTATTCCCCCATCGTGGTGACCGAAGGGCAGGACTTTAGGATCATCGGGAAAGTGGTGGGGGTCTTCAGCCCCCGCTGAATTAACAGCTGATAGCCAACCGCTAATCGCTACAGGCTGGCGTCCGCCGCAGTTTTTCAAAAGGAGGCTTCAATGCCTTACTTTTCTTCCCATTCTTTTCCCGCGGTCCAGGAACCGCCTTCCGGTTATTCGGCTTTCTCTCCCCAAAGCCCGGTTTACGAGCTGTCCTTGCGGACGGCCCCTTCCGCCGACTGGCTCCACGACCTGGAGGGGGCGAACCGGCTGGTCCAGGCGTTATTGCAGGGCCGCCTTCTGGGGCATTACGCCTTACTGGACTTCCTGGTGTGGCCCGAGGGCCTTTTCCTGAGGGTCGGGCTCACGGGCAACCGGTCCCTTTCCGAGGTGCTGCGGTTCCTGAAGGAAAAATCGGCCCCTTCCGCCGAACCAGGCTTCCGTCCGTGGGACGACGAGTTGCAGTGGATCAGACTGGTCCCGGCCGAAAAGCTCCCCGAGTCCACGGCTTCCTTCCTTGAAACCGTGGAACGGGTCCGTTCCCAACTCCGTCAATCCCGGGGCTCTTCCCCCAATCTTTTTTTCTTCTACCGCGATTCGCTCCTGGAACGGTAAGGACCCCATGCCGGAGCCGTTCCGTTCCACTTCCTTTTCACCCGCCTATACGGAAGTCGACGGCGATCCACGGGAAGTGGAAACTATCGAAGTCCGGGTGAAAACCGCCCTCCACCAAGTCCGCCGGCCCTACAGTCCCAAGCCCTTTTACTACACCTTGAACCTTTACCGCGGCTGCCGGCACGGCTGTCCCTTTTGTTTCGCCCGCTACACCCATTGGTTCCTGGGGTTCCAGAACAGCTTCGATTTCCAGCGGAAGATCCAAGTCAAGGTGAACCTACTGGAGGTCCTGGAAAGGGAACTGTCCAATCCCCGCCGGAAAAAGGACTGGGTGAGCCTGGGGGCCGCCACCGACCCCTACCAGCCGGCGGAAAAGAAATACCGGTTGGCCCGGGGGGCCCTCCAGCTCTTGGCCCGGCACGCCTGGCCCGCGGCTTTCTCCACCAAATCGGACCTGGTCCTGCGGGACCTGGACGTGCTGAAGGAGGTGGCCGACAGGGCCGGCGCCGGCGTTGCCATGACCTTGACGACCCTGGACCCCGCCCTCCAAAAACTCCTGGAGCCCCACGCCGTTTCCATCGACCGGCGCCTGGAAGCCCTGCGGCAGCTCAAGCGGCGCGGCATCCCCTGCGGCATCCACATGATGCCCATCCTACCCTTCCTGACCGACAGCCACGGGGCCGTCGAATCCATGGTGCGGACGGCCGCGGAAATCGGGGTGGATTACTTCGTCTACAACGTCCTGCGCCTGAGGGGGGAAGTGGTGCGGAATTACTACTTCGAGGTGCTCAAGGCCTACGACCGGAACCCTTTCTTCCAAACCTTGAAGCCGTACGGTTCCCGGCCCTATCCGCCGGAAAATTACACCGAGGCTCTTCACCAAAAGGTGGGGTTTTACCGGGAAAAATGGGGCCTTCAAAACCACTGGAAGGATTGCCTGCTGGAAAGACAGCTGAAATTATTTTGAGGGGGAAGGGGAACGCCGTAACGGGCTTCCTTAAGCGCCGTAAGCCATTTCCTCGTCCGCCCCGGCCTTGTCCTCCGAGGCCTGGGAGGGCGGGAATACCTGGGCCGAGTGGCCGTTGACCACGTCTTCCAGGTTCACAATCCGGTCCGCCATGCGGATCATCTCGCGGCTTTGGGCGTCGGGGAAAACCGCCAGTTCCACGTGCTTGCCCAGTTCCTTCACCAGCGACATGGCGGGCGCGAAATCCTGGTCTTCGGTCACCACGATGGCGGTATCGTAAAAATCCCTCGCCGCGTAATACACCATGTCGGAAGCCATGCGCACGTCCACGCCCTTTTCCATCCGGTGGCCTTCCCGGTTTTGGATGATGCGGCCCAGCCGCAGTTCCAGGTAAGGGGTCCGGTCGAGGGAGTCGAAGAAGGACTGCTGGCTCTTGGCTTTTTCCGAGAAATGGGCGGCGTCGAAGACGGCGTTATAATAGTAAGTCCGGGCCAGTTTGCGGCGGTCGCCGGCGAGGGCCAGGGAAAACTGGTAGTAATCCACCCGGGTCATCTTGTTGTTCCGCTTCAAGGCGAAGTAAAGGTTGCTTCCGTCGATGAAAACGCACACTCGGGACATGGTTCACCTCTTTCATATCGTCGCTCATACGACATGAGGATGGATAGTTGAAGGTACGCTACTCCTCTTTTTCGGGGGCCGCAAGGGGGTCGGTCCTTTCCCCGCTTTTCCGGACGGAAGGAAAAACGCCTTGGGTTAAATTTTGCCGGGGTTTTCTTTCCGGAAAAGTTCGAGGAAATAAAAAGCCGCCACCACCAGGGCATGCTGGATCTTTCCGTCACGGACCAGCGACTCCAGCTCCGACAGGTCCCGCAGGCTCACTTCCAGTTCCTCGGCTTCGTCCAAGCTCAAGTCCGCCACCTTCCTGGCGCCCAGGGCCAGGTAAAGATGGCAGCAATTGTCCAGGATGGCGGGGTTGGGCCGCACCCGGCCCAACAGGTGCCATTCCCCGGCTTCGTGGCCCGTTTCCTCCAGCAGTTCCCTTTGGGCGGCCTTCAGGGGGGCCTCCCCCTTGGAATCCACCGCGCCGCCCGGGATTTCCAGGCTCACTTCGCCCGAACCGTGCCGGTACTGGGAAACCAGCAACACCTTGCGGTCCGCCGTCAAGGCGATGATGTTCACCCAATCGCGGGTGGACAGGATGTAAAAGGGATGGGACTTTCCCGTGAGGGGCGAGGAACTTTGCTGGACGTTGATGCGGAAAAAACCGCACTCGTAGGCGGTTTTTTCCGAGTTTTTTTTCCAAGGTTGGATCACTTTTTCTTCTTTCGTTTGCCGGAAACGGGGGCTTTGGTTTTTTTCCGGGCGGCCTTGCGCGGGAGCGCCTTGGGCTTCGCGCCCTTCTTCGGGGGCGTCTTCCCCCGGGGAGCCGCCACCCGCACGCCCGACATCAGCACCGCGGGGATGCCGGCGTCCGAAGACACGGGCTTGACCGGCAATCCGAAGTTCTTCAGGTAAAGGGCCTCGGCTTTCCGGGCGCCGGCCTTGGAAAGCGCCGCCCCGTCCCCCGCCGCGCAATTGGCGAGGGCCTGCCGCAAGTTGCGGATCCCGGGAATGGCGGTGGAAACGGCCGGATAAGCCAAGGTCCACTTGAGCGCCGCTTCCGCCAAAGGCATGGAGGAGGCGAGGAACTTCAGCTTCTCCACTTTTTTCAGGGTGGTGGCCAGCCCCTCCCCCGCGTACAAATGACGCCGGTGGTCATCCCCCGTAAACCGGGTGCGGGCGTTGAAACGGCCGCTCAAGGCGCCGAAAGCCAGCGGCACCCGCGCGATCACCCCCACTCCATATTGCCCGGCCAATGGGAAAACCTTCCAGATGGGCTCCTGGTAAAGGAGGTTGAAGAAGATCTGCAGGCTGTCCACCTGGCGCCAACGGATGAGGTCGTTGGCCTCCTCCGGCCCCTTGTCCCTCAAGGAAATGCCGAAGGCCCTTATCTTGCCGTCTCGCTTCAACCGGCCGACGGCCGAAAGGAGGGGTTCGGCTTGGGCGTTCCAATCCTTGAGCCATGTGTGCATCTGCAGCACGTCGAGGCAATCCACGCCCAGGTTCCGGAGCGATTCCTCGGCTTTGGAAACCACCCATTCGGGGGGGAAACACCCCAGGAGGGGCGTCCCCGGCGGGTTGTCCCAGTTCCAATTTTTCGGGGGAACTTTGGTGGCGATGATGGGGCGCTCGCCCCTTTCCCGGATCACGCCGCCGATCAACCGCTCGCTGTGGCCGTCGCCGTAAACCCAGGCCGTGTCGATAAAGTTACAACCCATGTCCAGGGCCTGGTGCAGGGCCAGGCGCGAATCCGTGTCATCTTGGGGGCCCCACCAGGTGCCGCCGATGGCCCAGGCGCCGAAGCCGATTTCACTGAGTTGAAGTCCCGTGTTTCCCAACGGACGGTAACGCATAGTCCCACCTTTCCGGAAATCCAAGGACGGTCCCAAGGAACCCTCCAAGGCGCCCTTCCCACGAAATGGATGGGAAATATTTTTGGGATTTTAAGCGGGGAAAGCAATGACAACTTGCCGGGACTTCCCCGGAACCGGCCGGCCGCAAGGGCGCCGCCCGGATCCCCGCCTATTTTCCCGGTTTTTCAGGCTCCCCGGAGGAAAAGGGAGGGACCCCGCCTCATCGTTTCCGTCCGCCATGGGCCGGGGCGGGCTTGCGCAGGGTCAAATAAACCTCCCGGTAGATGGCCAGGAAGGCCATGCCCAGGGAAAGGATGATGGGCCCCAGGAAAATCCCCAGCACCCCGTAAACCTTGAGTCCGCCGATGGTGGTGAAAAACAGCCAGAAAAGGGGAAGCTTGGCTTCACTGCCGATAATCCAGGGCTTGAGGACGTTGTCCACGATGGTGATGACCAGGCCCCAGGCCGTCAAGCCCAAGGCCGCGGCGGTCTGGTCCTGGTAGAAAAGCCAGGCGACGACCGGGATCCACACCGAGGCCGCCCCCAGGAAAGGGATGAAGGAGTTCACGAAGGCCACCAGCCCCAGCAGGATGGGGACGGGCGCTCCCGCCACCACGAAGCCCATTCCCGCCATGAAACCCTGGACCAGGGCGGTCAAAAAGATGGCCCGCACCACGGCCGTGACGGTGACGGAAAAAGTGTGGACGACTTTCTTCCGGTGTTCCCCTTCCAGGGGCAGGAACTCCACCACCTTCAAGGCCAGGCGGGAACCGTCGCGGAAAAAGAAAAACAAGGCCACGCACACGAAGAAGACCTGCACCACAAAAGCGGCCAGGTTCTCAAAAACGTGGGTCACCTTTTCCAGGATGAACCGGGAAAGGGTCTGCAGGCTGTCCGCGATTTTCTGTTGAAGCACGGCGTCCGACTGGCCGGAGCCGGTCCCCCAGCTTTGGAGCCAGCTTCCGATACTGGAGGCCTTCAACTTGTTCATCAACCAAAGGCTTTTCTCGTCCCATTGGGCGGTGGAAAGGACGGCGTAAACCTTGGGCAGTTCCTTGCCCAGGTTGACCACGATGAAAAACCCGGGCAGGGCCAGGAAGGTCAGCACCAGCAGGGTGGACAGCGTCGCCGCCACCGTCGTATTCCCGCCCGTCCATTTCAGGAGGCGGGAATAAAGGGGGTAAAAAACCATGACGAAAATGGTGGCCCACAC
>JAICXI010000084.1 GCA_025980505.1 bacterium
CGCAGGATGGCGCCCAGGTTCTGGGGGTCCTCGATTTCGTCGAGCAGGAGGAGGAAGGCCGGTTCGTTCCTGTCCCGCGCGGCCTCCAGCAGGTCCTGCAGGTCGGAGTACCGGTAGCTCTCGGCCACGGCGATGACGCCCTGGTGGTGTTCGGTGCCCGCCAGCGTGTCCATGCGGTGCCGGGTCTCAAGGCTCAAGGGGATTCCCTTGGCCTTGGCGTGCGCCTCGATCTGGTTCAAGACGCCGTCCCGGGAACCCTGGAGCAGGTAAATGCGGCTGATGCCCCGGTGCCCCGAGCGCAGGGATTCCAGGACGGGTTTTCTTCCATAGATTTTCTCGCTCACGATGGCCTCATTTCAATCCTCCGGGGCCGCCCGGCCCGGCTTTTTCCCCGGTTTTTTCAGGATCCATTCCCGCACCGGTTCGAGCGCCTTGAAGCGGGCGAAAAAACCGTCGGCGAACTTCCGGGCGCTTTCCCCGGTCAAGTGGCTGCCGTCGAGGGTCCGCAAACCCTCCAGCGGCGGGTCCACCAGCGGCACCTTCAGCTCTCGGGCAAGTTTAACCGCTTTATGGAACGGCTTCAAATTTTCCGGCGCCAAAAAGAGCGCCCCCAGGGAATTCGAAAGCTTCCGCGCCCGCACATAGGATTCCATGTCATAGGGAATGTCGGTCAAAACCAGCCGGGTGCCCCTTTCCTCAAGCGCTTCCTTGAATTTCCGGGCCAGCCGGAGCTCGTCTTCCGGCAAGTCGGAAGCGCCCTTTTCCCCTTGGATTCCGTAGGTTTCGCGGCCGGCCGAGAAATTCTCGTAAACCAGGCATCCGTCCTCCGCCGATTGGTAAGTGACGTTGGGCTCGACGCGGTAAATGTCCCCGAACCCGAAACGGGGGAAAAGCCGGTGCAGCCGCCGGCGGGCCTCCCAGGACAAGCGGTGTTCCCACACCCTCATCCGGGCCCGGGCGCGGCCTTCCTGCGCCGTGTCCGTCCCGTAAGGGCTGCGCCCCAGGGTGAAGAATTGGTTCTCGTTCACCACGGCGAAGGCGGGCCTCAGGTCGTTGCGAAGGATGGCCTCGTACGCCATCACCATGCCGTCGTTGGCCGGGAAACAGAGGTTGAAGACCCGAAGCCCCGTTTGGCGGCAAAAGGCCTTCACCGAATCCTCCCGGAAGGCGAAGAGCGTCCGGGAATTGCCCAGCAGCAGGACATCGGCCTTCCGGGCGTTGTCCATGGACCGCCCCAGGCCGTAATAAAGGTCGTCGTAAACGTCGAAATGGTCGCTGTCGATCTCATCCACAACGCAATCCCCCGGCTCCGGCGCCCCGCCGAGCCAGGCGTGGTCCGGCCCCAGGGCCGGGGACAGGAAAAAGCCCGCCGCCGCCAAAACCAGGAAGGCGCCGGCGAAAAGGCAGGCGGCGGCCCCGTAACCGCGGCGGCGGGGGGGCCTAGAATTGGAAATAAATGAACGCATTGTTTTTCCCGTAAAAGGTCAGGATGCAATAGAGCATGGCCGCGCAAATCAAGGCCTTCTCCCCCTTGCCCGGCGCCTTGAGCCAACCCCGTTCCGAGAGGAAGGCGCGGCCGTGCATCAACAGCACCGGGGAGGCGAACAGGAAGGCCGGCGCGATGGGGGCCAGATAGCGGAAGCCGAAGGGGTTCCCGGCCATGTTGGCCAGGAAGCGGAAACCCTGGGCCGCGTCCTGCGCGCGGAAGAACACCCAGGCGGCCAGGACCACCAGCTGGACGGCCACGAACCAACCCGCCCGCACCGCCAAGGGCTTGTCTTGCGTCCGGTTGAGCCCCAGCGCCCTTTCCACGGCCAGGGCCAGCCCATGCAGTCCCCCCCAAATCAGGAAAGTGAAGGCCGCGCCGTGCCACAGGCCCGCCAAAAGCATGGTGACCAGAAGGGTGGCGTAGGGTTTCAAGCCCCGCCCCCGGTTGCCGCCAAGCGGGATATAAAGGTAATCCCGGATCCAGCGGGAAAGCGTGATATGCCAGCGGGTCCAGAACTCGCGGAAGGAACCGGCGATATAGGGGCTTTGGAAGTTGGCGGGAAGCTTGAAGCCCAGAAGGTAGGCGGCGCCCAAGGCGATGTTGGTGTAGCCGAAAAAGTCGGCGAAGATCTGGCAGGAAAACAGGAACGCCAGGGTCCAAGGCACGACGGCGGGCATTTCGGCCGCGCCGCCCCGGGTCCAATAGCGGTTCACGTAAGCCGCCAGGTTATCCGCCACCACCATCTTGAGGAAAAAGCCCAGGACCATGAGGTAAAGGCCCTGCAGGCAGACGCCCGTCCGGAGGCGCCGCTTGCGGTCGAACTGGTACAACAGTTCCTTGGCCCGCACAATGGGTCCGGAGATGAGGTGGGTGAAGAAACTCACGAAAAGCAAAAAACGCGGGTAACTGGGGACGGGCTTGAGCTGCCCGCGGTAGATGTCGATGGTGTAGCTCATGCTCTGGAAGGTGAAAAACGAGATGCCGATGGGCAGCGCCAGGTCCAGGTGCGGAATCCCGGCGGCGTCCAGGCGCAGGGCCCTTAGGAGTTGTCGAACGGTGTCCAGGGCGAAATTCGTGTATTTGAAGAAGCCCAAAAGCCCCAGGTTGGCGGCAAGGGACAGGCAGAGGTAGAACTTTTTTCTTCCCAGCGAAGGGCTCTTGAACATCCTCCATCCCGCCCAATAATCAACGGCAGTGGTGAATAATAAAAGCAACAGGTATTGGGGTATGAAGGAGCCGTAAAAGACCAGACTGGCGATGAGCAGGAGGGTCAGATAGGGCTTTTCAACTTTGGTGGGGCCGAGAAAAAAGCGGCCGGCCAGGGTCAGGGCGAACAGGAAGAGGAAGGAGAAGGAGATGAAGCTCATTTAAAAAACACTTAATAAAATTCCGGCAAAAACAAATATCAGTCCAAGCCAAAAAACCATATCGATTATCAATCCCCTCCACGTGAACTTTAAATTTTCAATGTCGATTTCTTTTATCAAAAAAATTTTCGTCCATTTCGCCTTGGGCGGGGACAAGGGAGTATCAAAAAAAGTAAACAGCCAAACTTTCCAGCAACTATTTAATATTGCCCCAAACAAAAAAAGCCAGCCGGAGAAAAAGAAAACACTCGCGGCCGGAAATGCCGCATGGCCTTGATTGCTCGGAAGTAATTTCACGATTCCAAAGGAAACAGTAAGGACAAAAGAGGCCACCGTAACAACCCACTTGTAATAATCGATAACAGCCTGAGGCCAAGGCGAATGGTGAGTCATGGCTTTTCCTTGAACCGATTACTTTTTCGGCAATATTCGGAACTGTCCGCCTTTGACGTCCTCTATTGTAAAGCCCATGGCCAGGACTTCATCGCGGATTTCATCGGCCCCCTTGAAGTTTTTCTCCATTTTCAACCGGGCGCGGGTTTGGGCCAATTCCTCCACTTCCTTGGGGATCACCGTCCTTTTCCCGGAAACGATCCCCAAAATCCCCCCCAAGAGGTTGAGCTTGTTCAAGGCCTCGCCCAGGAGGCTCTTGGCGCCGGCCGTGGGCCGGGACGCCTGGCTCAAGACCCGCCGGACTTCCCGGGCCAAGTCGAACAAGGCCGCCATGGCCTTGGGCGTGTTGAAGTCGTCCTCCATGGATTCCTTGAACTTGGCCTCCACCTCGTCGACGCCCAAGCGCAGTTCCAGCAGGTCCATGGGGGCCGTGCCGTCCGGGCCGCCCAGGGCGTCCTCGATGCGCTGGAAGGTCAGGTTGAACTCCTCCCATCCCCGCGCCGCCGCCTCCAGGATGGGCCGGTCGTAGTTCAAGCCGCTGCGGTAATGGGCCGAGAGGAAAAAATAGCGGAGGACTTCGGGGCGGAATTCCTTCAAGGCGTCCTTGGCCTTCCAGATGTTGCCCAGGGACTTGCTCATCTTCTGTCCCGCGATCTCGATGAAGCCGTTGTGCAGCCAGTATTTCACGTAAGGCTTTCCCGTGTAGGCTTCGCATTGGGCGATTTCGTTCTCATGGTGGGGGAAAATCAGGTCCACGCCGCCGCCATGGATGTCGATGGAATCCCCCAGCAGTTTCCGCACCATGGCGGAGCATTCGATGTGCCAGCCCGGCCGACCCTTGCCCCAGGGCGAGTCCCATTGCGGTTCCCCCGGTTTGGAAGCCTTCCACAGCACGAAATCAGTGGGGTTCCTTTTGGCCTCGTTTTTCTCGACCCTTGCACCCTCCAGGATTTCCTCCAGGTTCTTGCCCGAAAGCTTTCCATAGGCCTTGAAGGTGGGGGAATCGTACAAGACGTCTTGGCCCAGGTCCGTGGAGGGCACGGCGTAAGCGTGGCCCTTCCCGATCAACCCCGCCACCAATTCGATCATTTCGGCGATGTGGCCGGTGGCCCGGGGATGGAGGTCGGCCTTTTGGACCCCCAATTGGGCCATCACGTCGAAATAAGCCTGGGTGAAGGTTTCGGCCACCCCTTGGTAGTCCTTCTTTTCCTCCAGCGCCTTCTTGATGATCTTGTCGTCGATGTCGGTGATGTTCATGACGTATTTCACCCGGTAGCCAGCGTAAACCAGGTATTTGCGGATGCTGTCGAAGTTCACCGCCGAACGGGCGTTGCCGATATGGATGTCGTCGTAAACCGTGGGGCCGCACACGTACATCCTCACTTCGGGCGGGGCCAGGGGCTCGAAGGCTTCCTTCTCGCCGGTTAAGGTATTCGTGACTCTCAACATGATCCCTCTTTTTGAAGAAAACCGACAACCCAAAGGCCCTCCGGCGTGAAGTAAATCACCCGCAAGGAAATCTTCGCCTCTTAGCGTGCCACCCGGAGCGAGCGAAGCGGATCGAACGGGCTCCGCGCCGGATGTCGGTCTTATTTTTTCTTTCGGTCCCGGGGGGCATAGGAACCCGCGTGGCGGGCCAGGTCCCGCTCCAGGTGTTCCAGGCGGCGTAAAACGGGGTCCGGCAGCATGTTGTGGTCCAGTTCGTGGCCTTCCAGCCTCCGTCCCCGCAGGGTCACCACCCGGCCGGGCACGCCCACCACCGTGGAATGGGCCGGCACGTCGTGCACCACGACCGCGTTGGCCCCCACCTTGGAATATTCGCCGATTTCAATGGCGCCCAGCACCTTGGCGCCGGCGGCCACCACCACGTGGTGGCGCAAGGTGGGATGCCGCTTGCCCTTTTCCTTGCCGGTCCCGCCCAGGGTCACCTGCTGGAACAAGGTCACGTGGTCGCCGATCTCGCAGGTTTCGCCGATCACCGTCCCCATGCCGTGGTCGATGAAGAAACACTTCCCGATCCGGGCCCCGGGATGGATCTCAATGCCCGTCAGGAACCGCGAAACCTGGGAAAGCAGCCGCGGGAGGATGGGGATCCTCAAAACCCACAGCAAATGCGCGGCCCGGTGGAGCAGAAGGGCGTAAACGCAAGGGTAAAGGGGAAGCTCCCACCACCTGGCCGCCGGATCCCGGTCTAAAACCGACTTGATATAGCCGAACATAAAAGGGTCTTTCTTTCGGATTTATTTTGGGGCCTGCTCCACGGTCCAAAGAGCGATACGGTCGAGGACCTTGGACTTTCCCAACAGGGGCGCGATCTTCACCAGTTCGGGGCCGTCCTCCCTCCCCGTCAAGGCCAAGCGCAGGGGATGGTACAAGGCCTTGCCCTTCACTCCCATTTGCTTGCCCACTTCCTTGACCGCCTTGAGGAAATTGTCGCCGCTGAAGTCCTCCAGGGAGGCCAGGCCCTTCTGGTAGGCTTCCAACAGGGGCTTTTGGTTCAGCATCTCCTCGGACTGGGCCGGCTCAAAGTGCAGTTCGTCCGAAAAGAAATAAAAGGTCTCCTTGGCGATGTCCGAAAAACAACCCAGGTTGGTCCGCACCGTCTCCACCACCTGCTTCAGCCAGTCGAACCGGGCCCGGGCCTGCTCGCGGTTGAAGAGCCGGGCGTCCTCCAAGTAAGGCAACACGGCGCGGGTCAATTCATCCAACGGCATGCGGGCCACGTACTGGGTGCCCATCCAGTGGAGCTTCACGGGGTCGAAGATGGCCCCGCTTTTGCCGACGTGGGTCAGGTCGAACTCCGCGGCCATCTGGTCCAGCGAAAGGATTTCCCCGCTTTTCGGGGCCCAGCCCAACAGCGCCAGGTAATTCAGGAAAGCCTCGGGCAGGTAGCCCTTGGATTTATAGCTTTCAACGCTGGTTTCGCCGTGCCGCTTGGAAAGCTTCTGGCCGTCCGGCCCCTTGATGATGGAAAGGTGGGCCCATTTGGGCGGCGCGTAACCCAGGGCCTGGTAAAGCAGGATCTGCTTGGGGGTGTTGGACAGGTGGTCCTCGCCGCGGATGACGTGCGTAACCTTCATCAGGGCGTCGTCCACCACCACGGTAAAATTGTAGGTGGGGCTTCCGTCGGAGCGGGTCAGGACGAAATCGCCGATCTGGTCGCTGGGGAAGAGCACCTCGCCCCGCACCTCGTCTTGCACCATGATTTCACCCGACGGCACGATGAACCTCAGCACCGAAGTCCTGCCCGCATCGTCCAGTTGCCGGCATTCCTCGGGCGCGAGCTTCCGGCACTTGCCGCCGTACTTGGGCATGTGGCCCCGGCCCAATTGCCGCTTGCGTTCCAGTTCCAGCTCTTCCTCGGAGCAATAGCAGGGATAAACCAGCTTTTGGGCCTTCAACCGGGCCAAATGTTCCCCGTAAACGGCCGTGCGTTCCGATTGCTTATAGGGGGCATAGGGGCCGCCGACCCTCGGGCCTTCGTCCCACTTGAGGCCCAGCCAGGCCAGGATGTCCATCAGTTCTTCGCAATGGGCTTCGGACGAGCGTTCCTTGTCCGTGTCCTCGACCCTCAGCAGGAAGACACCCCGGGTGTGGCGGGCGTAAAGCCAGTTGTAAAGGGCCGTCCTCACGTTGCCCAAATGCAGCGAACCCGTCGGGCTCGGCGCGAACCTCACTCTTACCATTTCCGACATTTCGAATTACCTCAGAATATTTGATTGCGGGCGGGGGCGGATTCCGGGAGTCCCGGCCCTGCGTCACCGGCTTCCAGCGCCCATTCCTAACCGTTCTTTTCAAGCAACACGACCGCCTGGACCGAGATCCCCTCTTCCCGCCCCTCGAACCCCATGCCTTCAGTGGTCTTGGCCTTCACGTTCACCCGGTCGGCGCCGACTTCCAGGTTTTCCTCGATCATCCGCGACATGGAAACCAGGTAAGGCGCCAGCTTGGGCTTTTGGCAGACCAATGTGGCGTCCACGTTGCCGACCTTCCATCCCTTGGCCTTGGCC
>JAICXI010000095.1 GCA_025980505.1 bacterium
CCGGTGGAAGGCAGCTTCGCCTTCCGTTGGAACGACTACACCCCGTCGCTTCAACGGGAACTCACCTTGAAGATCCCGGGCAACCTGGAACTGTATGGGGCCCGCCTGCGCCTGCCCAAGGACCTGGCCGTCACGCAAGTCAAGGAAGGCGGGAAGGAAAAAACCCTGCATTTCGCCATGGGCCCCGAGGAGCCCGTTCCCTCGGAAAATTTCCAACCCGCCCTGCAGGACCTGGCCCCCCTCACGGCCTTCACCCTTTCCAAGACCTGGGAGAACGCGGTCATGGCCTACCGCAAAAGGGTCAAGGCCCTCATTGAAAGCGACTTGAAACCCGTGGACGACTTGATCGCGGACGCCGAAGGCAACACCACCCTGCCCCTGGCCGAGCGCCTGGCCGCCGTGAAGGCCGCCCTCCACCAGAAAGTGGACTGGGTCGACACGGGCCTGCCGGTTTACCTGAACCCCGACCGTCCCCTGGCCGAAATCATCGAGAGCGGCAAGGGGACCTCCCACGACATGGCCGTTCTGCTGGCGGCCGCGCTGCGGGACATGAAATTGAACCCCCAAATCTACCTTTACCGCAGGGCCGATAGCGGCGATCTTTTACCCGACCTCCCGGCCCTTTCGCAGTTCGACGGCGTGCTGGTGGGCGTGGCCGCCGGGAAAGACTTCCTCTGGATGGACCCCACCGAGCCCCTGGCCCCCCCGGGTTCGCTTCCGCTGCAGGCCTTGGACCGCCAGGCCATGGGGGTTTTGGCGCCGCTTCAATGGAAAACCACCCCTCCCTTCGGCGCCAAGGACCACCGGAAGGAACGGGACGTGACCATGGAGTTCTCGGCCGACGGGGACCTGGAATGCAGCGTGGACCTGCTGGCCTTCGGCTCGGCCGAACTGGCCCTGCGGCAGTTCTTCCGCGCCACCGACGACCAGAAAAGGAGGGACCTGGTGTTGCGCGGGCTTTCCCTGCGCTTCCCCGGCGTCTCGCTCACCGAATACCGTTTCGGCGATTACCGGGACCTTTCCAAGCCCCTGGACGTGCATTACACCTTTCGGATCCCCCACTACGCCCGGTTCGGGAAGGACGGCGGCTTCACCTTTTACCCCCTGGTCTTTGAGGACCTGGAGGACTTCTTCGCCGCCCTCCACGATTCCCGGCGCACCGGCGTGGTGGTGCCCCAGAACTTCAATTCGGTCACCCGCGTGGTGGTCAAACTGCCGGACGGCTACCAGCCGGGCGGCCTTCCCAAGGACACCTCCCTTTCCAACGGCGTGGCCGAGTTCCTGGCCACCTCCAAGCTTTCCTTCGGGACCTTGAGTTACGAGCGCTACACCGGCCTCAAACAACGCAACATCGCCTTGGGCCCCGAATACCAGGATTTGCTGGCCTTCTACCAGGCCGTGTTGACCCAGGACCGCCTGCCCTTCAGCGCCGTCCCGGCGAAGAAACCTTAACCGGGCGCTGAAAAACCATTGGGAACGATGCACTTGGCGCCAGTTTCCAACAACCCCCGCCCCTTGGCCTTGGTTTGGAGGGACCACAGGGGGATCTCCCTGTGAAGGCCTTTCGGGAGATGGGGTAGGGTGAGGGGTGTTGTGAAACCCTTGAAATCACCCCACCCCGGCCCTCTCCCCTCGAGGGAGAGGGGGATCGGCGTCAAATCAACTGCGAACCGGCGCCAAGTGCATCGTTCCAAAATTATTTTCCGGCACCCTGTCGACCGCCCTGGGATAGGGCGAACCATCCGGTGATGTTTTTTTAATCCGTCTTTGAGGAGGGGTAAATCATGGGGGAAGATATATTGAAAAACCTGGGGCCTTTAAAGGATCTGGTGGGGACTTTCGAGGGGGGAACCGGGGATGACGTGGCTCCTTCGGACGACCGGGGCACCGAGAACAACAAGTACCACGAGATCATCGTCTTCACCCCCATCCTTCCCGCCGTGAACCACGAGCAGACGCTTTACGGCCTCCGGTACCACCAGCAGGTCTTCCGGCACGGGGAAGACTTCCCTTTCCACGACCAGGTGGGTTACTGGCATTGGGACCCTAAGGCCGGGCAAGTGATGCAATCCCTCACCATCCCCCGGGGCATGGCGGTTTTGGCGGGGGGCCTGGCCGGGGAGGATTCCAAGTCTTTCAAGTTGAAAGCCCAACTGGGCTCCAAGACCTTCGGGATCTGTTCCAACCCCTTCCTGGACAAGGAATTCCAGACGGTGGAATATGAGATCCGGGTGGATTTCCCGGACGCGGAGACCTTCGCCTACGACCAGGTGACGCGGATCCAGATCAAGGGCCAAAAGGGGATTTTCGAGCACCGCGACAAGAACACCTTGAAGCGGGTCAAATCCTGACGGAGGGGAACTTCACGACCGGCCGGTAATGACCCAGTTTGAAAGCAACGCTCATCAGGTCGTCATTGCCAGCCTCGAATTTTGGGTCGAAGGGTTCCTAACCCGCTTTACCTGCGACATGCTTCACAGATCAAAGCCCGCAAGGGCGGCCAACTGCGCCACCACCGGCCCTCCGGCTTGGCGGGAGCCCCACCCTTCCGGGCGAGGCTCTGCGTCCTGTCGGCGGCTTTTTTCTTAAACGCCCCTCAATGCGGCCCGGACTGTCCCGGGTGCCCTGAAGAAGGAGGCTGGTGGGGCTTGAAAGGACCCTTGGGCCGGAAATTCTTACCAGGCCGGTTGGAAGGGTGGCCCCCGCCGTTGCCCGACGGCCGGTCGCGGTGCTGCCCGGGACGCGGGTGTTGTCCCCCCGCGCGATGGCCTCCCTGCCCGGGACCCCCTTGTCCAGGACCGGCCTGGCCGGCTCCGCCCCAAGAGCGTTCCCCGCCGGGACGGCGGCCCGAAGAATGCCGCTGGTCGTTTGAGAAAGGCCGTTGGCTTCCCTGGCGGTTGTCAAAACGGCCGTTCCTGTTTTCCCCGGACCGGTTGTCCCGGCGGAAATCCGGCCTATCCCGGAACGAATTCCGGCCGCCGCCTCGGTGCGGGCCGCCGCCCATGATCTTTTTTCCCAGGCGCTGGAAGAAATTCGGTTTTTCAGGCTTCCACTCGGCTTTGTCGTGCTGGCCCGGTTGCCGGTCGTCCGGCCCGTGATAGATGAAATTTTGCCGTCCCGAATGCCCGCCCTGGCCTTCTTTTTGGAAATGCCCTCCCGGCCTCTGGGGACGCCGCCCTTCCGAAAACCTGCCTTGTTCCGCACGGAAAGGACGGTTCGGTTGTTGGGAACGGTCCCCTTCCCGGCCCTTGCCGTGCCCTTGTTGGAAATTCCGGTTTTCCCGGCGGGGGTGCTGGGACGGATGGCCTGCCGCGCCCTGGGGGCGGTGCTGGGGAGCCTGGGAAGGACCCGACGGGGGGGCCCCTTGCCGGTGAGCTTCCGTCTTATGTTGTCCCGAAGCTTCACGGGGCGCCTTGGCGCCTTCGGAGGGGTGGGGGGCCTTTCCCGCAACCGCCTCCAGCCGGGGGCCCGTAAACCCGAAACGGGAGGTCTTGACCGGGATGGACTGTGCGTTGGCACCGATCAGCTTCAAAATCCGCCTCCAAAGGTCCGCGTCCTCCGGCGTCAGTAAGCAAAGGGACTCGCCTTCCGCGCCGGCCCGGGCTGTGCGGCCCACGCGGTGGATGTAATCCTCCGGGTTCCTGGGCAAATCATAATTAATGACATGGGCGATATGGTGGATGTCCAGGCCCCGGGCCGCGATGTCCGTGGCCACCAGCACCTGGAATTTCCCCTCCCGGAACTGGTCGATGGCTTGCCGCCTTTGGGACTGGCTGCGGCCGCCGTGGATGCGGGTGGCCTTCAGGCTCTTTTCCTTGAGGCGTTGGGCGATGCGGTCCACCCGGTGTTGGGTGCGGGCGAAAACCAGGATCGTGCCCTGCCTTTCCTGGAGTTCCTCCAGGAGTTCCTCGGGTTTTTTGGCCTCGGTGGTGTAAAGGACCTTTTGCGCGATCTTGGGGATCGGCTGGTCGACGGCCCCCACCGTGATGCGGACCGGGTCCTTCAGGTACTTGGAACCCATGGCCTGGATGTCCGGCGGGAAGGTGGCGGAAAAAAGCAGGGTCTGCCGGACGGCCGGCAGGCGTTTGCGGATGGCCTCCAACTGGGGCGCGAAGCCCATGTCCAACATGCGGTCGGCCTCGTCCAAGACCAGGAAGCCGGCCTGGTCGAGGACAAGCGACCCCCGGTTCAAGTGGTCGATCACCCGGCCCGGCGTGCCGATGATGAGCCGGGGCTTACGGATCAAGGCCGAAAGCTGGGGGCCCATGGGGGCGCCGCCGATGAGCAAAACCGACCCCCCCAGGTTATTCGTCCCCGATAAATGGCGCAAAACGTCCAGCACCTGGACGGCCAGTTCACGCGTGGGCGTCAACACCAGGACGTTTTTATCCCGGTGCTTGTCCAGGTAGGTTAAAAGGGGGATGCCGAAGGCCGCCGTCTTTCCCGTGCCGGTCTGGGCCGAGGCGATGACGTCCTTTCCTTCGAGTGCCGGCGGGATGGCCTGGGCCTGCACCGGCGTGGGCTTCACAAAATTCATCTGCCGAAGGGTCTGCCCTAAAAACTCGGGCAGGCCTAATTCTTGAAAACTTTCCATGGGATTCCTCTTTAAAGTTGAAATGCCTTAGGTACGGAGACGCGAAGGCCGCGAAGTGAAACCAATTCTTTGGACGCATTCCTGCCGTCGACATGGAATTGCATATCAGGGGCGTGTTTCTTTTGCCGTTTTCGCGAATTTCGCGTCTTCGCGGTGATAATGGTTTTTCGGTTTTGATCTTGGGAAATATGGGACTGAAGCGCCGTCACGCTATTTCTTCGGGGCCTTGCCGGCTCCCGCCACCCCGTGACGTCAAGAAGGGTTGCCAAATGTCATCCGTCAAAAACGGCCCTACCATAACCGAAAACCCACGATTTAGAAACCCTTTTCCGCCCAAACCTGGAAATAATCCCGGACCGGCAAGGCGCCGGGCGCCGGTGAATTCCGGCCCGAATGTCCCTTTTCCCGGGCGAAGAGGCCCTAAAACCAATACCGGAACTGGAAAAAGACCGCCGAAAGGATACGGCCCCCGAGGGTGCGGCGGTTGAGCTCGGCTTGCCTCACCTCACGGCAGCACCGGAGGTCCGCTTCGAACCGGCGTTCCAGGGCCTTGCGGGAGGCCCGGGTCCGCGGCAGGACGATGACCTCCAGGTCGTGCAGCAGGCTGCGGTGGTTCAAGTTGCTGGAGCCCACGTAAGCCCTGTCGTCGACCAGGAGGGTCTTGGCGTGGAGGATCCGGGTTTGGTACTCGAAGATGCGGCACCCGGCCCGCAACAGGCGCGGGTAAAAGGCCATGGAGGCCCACTTCACCATGGGCACGTCCGACGGCCCCGGCAGGACCAGCCGAACGTCGCAACCCTTTCGGGCGGCCTTGAGCAGCGCCCGGAACAAGCTGCGCGTCGGGATGAAATAAGGCGTGGTGATCCAGACCCTCCGGCGGGCGTTCCTCAACCGGAGGGAGAGCCTCCGGTTGAACAACCGCCGGAGGCGGCGGGTGGCGTTCAAACGCACCGGGCTTTCCAGCACGTCATGGGCGAGCCAGCGGCCGAGCATTTTTTTGTAGGCGGACCTCCGGCTCGAAAACACCTGTTCCTCCCAGGCCAGTTGGAATGCCAGTTGGAAAACGAGGCTTTGGACCCCGGTCAGGACGATGCCCGTATCCCTCCAGGCCATCCCGCTATGGAGCCCTTCCAGGTGCCGGTCCGAAACGTTGAAGCTTCCCACCCAGGCCTCGGTCCCGTCCACAATACAGAGTTTGCGGTGGTCCCGGCGCGTGCCCCAACTCCAAAGGCGCCGCAAGTGCCTGAAAAAATCCCGGAGGCCGCGGAACCACAGGGCCCTCGATGCGGAATCAAGGAAGACGGGCCAGGAACGGTAAACCCGGTATTCGATCCCGCCTTGTTCTAAAAGGCGCCCATAATGCAGCGGGAATTCGGGCGAGCCGGCCCCGTCCACCAAAAGCCGCACCTTCACGCCCCGGGCCGCGGCCTTGGCGAGGGCGGAAAGGATCAGGTCACCCAAACGGCCCTTTTCAAAGATATAGGTCTCAAAGTCCAGGGTCCGGCGGGAGCGGCGAATGGATTTCAGCAGGTCCCGGAAATAGTCGTCGCCTTGGAAATAAAGCCTTTCACCCGACCAAAGTTTGGCCGGTTCCCGGTGATGATGCGCTTCCAAGAGGAGGCCGGATGGTTTCATTTCGGTCACGCCTTTCTCCAAAACGGCGGCAGCGGGGGAAAGGGCCCGCACCCATTGGAGTCCTTACTTTTCATCGTAACCCACGACTTTTATCTTTGGTATTAAGAAGGAAGCGCTGTTGAAACAGGAAAGGGATCCGGCTACTTTAACGATATGAGCCTCAAGCGTGCCTTCTTATATATATCGGTTTTGGCCTGGTTGGCCGGACCCTTGGGGAACCCGCCCTTTCCAACGGCCCCAGCCCAGGCCTCCTGCCCCCTGTGCCACGGGGCCTGTTGCTGCCGGCATGCGATGGACCGGCAAACCACCGCCTGTCCTATGGAACCCGGTTTTTACGGGAATTGCAACAGCGGTCCCCGGGCCAACTTCACCGCCCCCCACCCGGTGAAATGGTTCCCATCCCCTTCACCCCTCCTCTTCCCCGTTTTTTCACGGCAGGGCCTGTCCGGCTCCATCGTCCTTCTTCCCACCCCACCCGTTCCAATCCCCCTCCACCCTCCCCGGCCGAAAGGTCTCGTTTAAGGACGGACCCCCGCGGTCCGCTTGAAGACCCTTTCATTCGAGGAGGATTCCCATGTCGCGAGGTTTTCCAATTTTATTATTATTTTCCTGTTTGCTGTTGCCCGCCGCCCCATCCTTGGCTTGTTCCATCTGCGGCTGCGGCGACCCCTTGGCTTCAGCCGGGAGCGCCCATCCCTTGGCGGGTTCATTCCGGTTGGACGTCCAGAACGTCTACCTGACGGCCGGCGCCCAAAGCGACGACCTGGTTAGCACCGAGTCGGTCCGGCAGGTCAACCTCAACACCACTCTCA
>JAICXI010000195.1 GCA_025980505.1 bacterium
CGAAGAGAAGGCTTTCCAGGATTTTTTTCAGTTTGTCCATTTCCATCGAACGGGTTCTCCTCCAGGGTTAAATGACGGCCCCAGCCCTACCGCCGCCCCCACGGGCGGCCGGCGGCTTTAATTGGCCGTGGTGTTGGACGGCATCTCGCTTGAAACCAAGTGGACCTCGATTTCGCCGAAAATCTTGTCCTGGAATACGCGCACCAGTTTCAGCCGCACCAATTCCAGCAGGGCCAGCAAGGCCACGATCTTCTCGATTTTCGTCCGGCAGGCGGTCATAAAGGGCCTGAACACGATCTTTTGCTGGCCCTGCAGGAGGTCCATCAGGTCGTTGATCTTCTGGGTGACCGTGATTTCGGGACGCACCAGTTCGGCCGTGACGTCTTCCTGGGTGTGGATGAGGACGTCCTTGAACGCCGCCAGGAGGCCGAAGAGGGTCATCTCCTCCAGGTGCTCCTCTTCCCCCACTTCCCGCATTTCCGCCGGGACGCTCCGGGGCAGGAGATGGTGGCGGTTCTTCTCCATGTCCGTCAGCTGTTCGGCCGCGTCCTTGAACTTCTTGTACTCGATCAGCCGCCGCATCAGTTCCAACCGGGGGTCCTCCTCGGGCTGGTCCGGCGTGGGGTCCACGGGAAGCAGCATCCGGCTCTTGATCTGCATCAAGGTGGCCGCCATCACCAGGAAATCCCCCGCGATTTCCAGGTTCAAGGACCTCATGAGGTCCAGGTAAACCAGGTATTCCTTGGTGATCCTGGAAATGGGGATGTCGTAAATGTCCAGTTCGTGTTCTTTGAGGAGGTGCAACAACAGGTCCATGGGCCCGTCGAAGGACGGCAAGGTGATCTGGTAAGTGGGCTTTTGGTCCTCTTCGCCGATGATTTCCTTGATGACCACCGAGGTGACGTCGGTGGAAAGGGAAATTTCCACCGGGTTGACTTCGCTGGGTTCCTGGCTCTGTTCGTTCAACTGATTCCCCGTTTTTATCCAAATGTCGGCGTTGCCGGAGCCCCCGGGGGCCGGCGGCGCCTCAGGTCCCCGCGGTCCAAACGGCCTTTTTAATCTTGGAGGATGGGAGCCCGGTGGCCTCGTAAACCTGTTCCATGGTCCGGGCGGCGGTCCGGCGGGCCCTTTGGGCGCCCGCCACCAGCACATCTTCCACCAGATCGGGTTTTTCATCCATCTTTTTCCGTTTTTCCCGCCGCTCGCCGCCGAAGACTTCCTCAAGCTTGGAGAGCAGCATCTTTTTGGCGTCGCCGTAGCCCATGCCGCCCTGGCGGAAACCCTTTTCCATGCCGGCGGCTTCCCCGGGCGCGGCCACCAGCCGGTAAAGGAGGTAAATGATATTTTGGTCCGGGTCCTTGGGTTCGGCCACCCCCTTGGAATCGGTCACGATGCCCATGACCTTCTTCTTGATTTCCGCGGGTTCGCCGAAGATGGGGATCACGCTGGCCTCGTCGCTTTTGCTCATCTTGCCGCCCGTCAGCCCCATCACCTTGGGCGCCTCGCTTAAAACGCCTTCCGGCAGCTTGAAGACTTCCTTTTGGAAGGCGTGGTTGAAATAACCCGCCATGTCCCGGCACATCTCAATATGTTGGATCTGGTCCTGTCCCACCGGGACCTTGTCGCTTCGGTAAATCAGGATGTCGGCGGCCATCAAGGCGGGGTAGAAAAAAAGGCCCAGGCTGGGGGCGATGCCCCTGGCCACCTTGTCCTTATAGGAATGGGCCCGTTCCATGAGCCCCATGCCCGTCACCGTGCTCAGGAGCCAGGCCAATTCGGCGACTTCGGGCACGTCGCTTTGGCGGAACAACAGGGCCTTGGCCGGGTCCAGGCCCAGGGCCAGGTAATCGGCGGCGGCCATGAAGGTGAACTTTTTCAGCTGTTCCGCGTCCTGGACCGTGGTCAGGGAATGGTAATTGGCGATGAAGTAAAAGCACTCACCCTGGTCCTGCAGCCGGATGTGGTTGCGGATGGCCCCGAAATAATTCCCCAGGTGCAGCCGGCCGCTGGGCTGGACGCCGGACAGGTAACGGATGGGTTTTTTGCTGTTGTCCTCGGGCACAAGCGCCTCTCAATGGAACGGCTTTCGGAAATCGGCCCATAACTTTAGCGGAAGGAGCCGCTTCCTTCAACCTTTATGGACCTGGATCGGATATGAAATTTTGCGGAACCATGCCTTGGCGTCGGCTTGCGGATGATGGGACGTCGATCCCCTTCTCCCGCAAGGGACGGGGGTTGTTGGAAACCGACGCCAAGTGCATCGTTCCCGAATTTTATCGCCGGGGGCCGGGCTTAAGAAACAAAAGACTTCTTCACCCACTCCAGGGCTTCCCGCCGGTTCTTGAATTTCCCGTCCAACTGTCCGTTCAAGGCCTCCAAAAGAATGAAGGAATAACGGAACCCGGGTGGAATCCCGAGGGCCTGCAGGTCCCGGCCGCGAAGCCAGGGCACCGATCCTTGGACCTTGGTGAAATAGCGGGCCATCTTCGCCCGGAGGGGGGGCGGGGCCGAGGCCATGAGGAAGCACTGCACCTCGGGCCTCAAGGGGCACAGCAGCCGGTACATGCGGCTGACCGTCGACTCCTCCTTGGCCAGTTCCTTGAGCAAGGCCGGATAGGCCTTGGCCGATTGGGCCACGATCTTTTGTTCGGTGCGGGAAAGCATCAGGCGCTTGCAAAGCCCCTCCACGTCCCCTTCCCCGCGGGCCGAAAGCAGGGCCTGGAACCAGGCCATCCTCTCCTCTTCCAGCGGCATCTTGTTTTTCTGGAAGAAGCGGATGCAATCGGCGATCCGGGGCAAGGCCTTCTTCGAGGAGGCCGAAACCCCCAGGGCCGGATGGATGTGGGGCAGGACCCCCAGTTCATCCAGGCGCCGCACCGCCCGCTCGGGATAGGGTTCCAGGAAAATGAGCCGCAGTTCGTTGCGGAGCCTTTCCCCCGACACGCGGTCGATAAAGCGGCCCTTGACCGAGGCCAAAAGCCACCTCTGCGTTTTTTCCTCGATGCGTTTGCGGAACCGTTGCTCGAACCGGACGGCCCGGAAGATGCGGGTGGGGTCGTCGACGAAACTCTTTTCGTGCAGGGCCCGGATGCGGCCCTTGCGCAGGTCCTCCAGTCCCCCGAAGGGGTCCAGCAGCCTCAGGAAATAGCCGGGGGAAAGGCTCAAGGCCATGGCGTTGACGGTGAAATCCCTGCGGTAAAGGTCCTGAAGGATCCCCCCCTTTTTGACCGAGGGAAGGGCCCCGGGGCTTTCATAGCTTTCGGTGCGGGCCGTCACCACATCCACCTTGCCGAACCCGGGAATGACCACGATGGAAGTGCCGAAACGGCTGAAAGCCTCCACTTCCGATCCCGTCCGCCTGGCCAATTCCTCCGCGAAAGTGACGCCGTCCCCTTCCACGGTGATATCGATGTCCACGCCCGGGCGTTTGAGGAAAAGGTCGCGGACGAATCCGCCCACGGCATAAGCCGCCTCCCCCCGTTCATCGGCCAACCGGCCGATCCTTTTCAAGAGGGACTGGGTTTTGGGGGGAATGACGAACCGGTAGGTCTTCATGTTTTTATCCTTTTCTCGACGGTCACCGAAGGAATTTCACCACAGGGGGCGCAAGGATCACAGGAAAAAAAAGGCGGCTTTCCCTGTTTTTCCCGATTTCCAAGGTTTTAGCCTTGTCTTCGTGCCTCCGGGATTGGGTTTTGTTACAGCTTCTAAATATTAAAATTTCCATCGGTGGAAAAAGCGTTCTCAAAATGCTTCACTTTTAAAAGGCCGAGCCAGTTCCTTTCCGGCCCCAGGGTGATCACGTCGAAACGGCATCCGTCCCCGTGCGGGTGGCCCGAAAGGTAAACCGCGGCGGCGGCCGACAGGCGGCCGACCTTGCGGGGCGACACCGCCTCCAGGGGCGACCCTTGGGCCGACCCCTTGCGGGTTTTGACTTCCACGAAAACCACCGACCCGTTTTTGGAGGCGATCAGGTCGATTTCCCCCTGGGGCACCCGGTAGTTCCGTTCCAGTATCTTGTAGCCCCGCAATTGGAGGAAGGCGGCCGCCCGGTCCTCCCCCCTTTTCCCCTTTTGATGGGTGCTTACGGTTTTCGGCTTTCCCACGAGTCCCTCTTGTCGCGGAACAGCCGGCGAAGCTGTTCCAACTGGCTTTCCGAAAGGCCGGGCAAGGCCACCCGCTTGATCTGGACCCCCACCTGCTTCAGTTCCCGGGGGTCCCGGGCCGAAAGCAGTTTTTCCCGCCAATAGCCCAAGGGCCCGTCCGGCGACTTCCGGGAAAGGGTTTCCAGCACCGGGCCGAAGGTCAGGCGGTGCTCGGGGCAGGCCCCGTGCTTTTCCAGCGCCCTCAAATGCTCCTGCGTGCCGTAGCCCTTGTGGTTCTCAAAACCGTAAAGCGGATATTGCCGGTGGAGGTCCCTCATCCAACGGTCCCGCGTGACCTTGGCCACGATGGAAGCCGCCGCGATGGTGGCGGAAAGGGCGTCGCCATGGACCAGGGGTTTTTGGGCGACGGCGGAAAAATGCGGCAGGGGCATGGCGTCGGTCAAGAGGAAATCCGGGGGGGAAGGCAGGGCCTGGATGGCCCTTTCCATGGCCAGTTGGGCGGCACGGTAAATATTGTGC
>JAICXI010000280.1 GCA_025980505.1 bacterium
GCTGGCTTCCGGCGCCTTGACGGCGGGCCACGGCCGGGTGCTGGCGGCCCTGCCCACGCCCCAAGAACAATACAAGTGGGCCGACCGGATCGTGCGCCAGGGTTTTTCGGTCCGGGACGCGGAAAGGTGGCTTCAGGACCAGAAGGGGCCCACCAAAAAAACAAGGTCCGCCAAGGCCAAGGACGCCAACGTGGCCAAGCTGGAAGAAAGCCTGCGAAATTGGCTGGGGACCAAGGTCACCATCAAAACCAACGGGCGCCAAAAGGGCACGGTTTGCTTTGAATATTATTCGCTCGATGATTTGGACAGGGTTTTGAACCTTTTCCGGAAAGCCGGGTTTCGTTGACAATCAAAGCGGATATGCTAAATTAACTTTCATGAGTTCGACCGGGGGCGGCGCTCCCGTGATTAACCCTGAAGGAGTCGAAACGTGACACAAACCGCGGCGGAACAATTGGCGAAAAAAATGGAATCAGAGGTTAAGCGGCTTGCCCCTCAAGCCGTGATTCGAAACGATTATTCGAGCTACAAGGACGACGGGGTGGACATTTACGTGTATGCCCCCCGGAAAGTAGCCGACATGCTGCGGGGCCGATTGAAGGGAACGATGGACGTGGAACTCCGGCGCGTGAAAGGCGTCCGCGCACGGTTGCTGATGGAAGACATCGAAAACATGACGCCGGAAGCCAAGAAAAAGTACGGCATTCCGGCTTAAATTAACTTTTTTTAAAAACGTTTTTCGCTGGTAAAGTAGGAGGCCTCTTCCCCCGAGGGAGAAGGGGCTTTTTTATTTTTCCGCCCAAGGATGGGAAATGCCTTTTTCCATCGAACTTTTTTTCGACACCCAATCTTCCTTGAAAACCCAACAATGCGGGGATTGGCTCGAAAAAACCAGGGTCCCGGCGACTTTCTCCACCCGGGGGTCTAAGCCCCCCGTTCGTTTGGCCGTTTTTGAACAAACCAGCCCGGACCGGCTGCGCGCGTTGCTTAAAAAACGGGCCTCGGGCTTTGCACCTTTTTCTTTCCGCCTTTCAAGTATCGGGACCTTTCCCGGCAGGGAAGGGGTCCTTTTCCCGGCGCGGGTCGTCACAGGCAGGCTCCAGGGGATGCATGGCCGGCTCCACCGCGCCCTTTCCGTCCAGTTGACCCCCCGGAAACTTCCCCAAAGACTGGAACGGCTGCGGCGCAAGGGCTTTTCCATCCAGGGCCGGTACACCCATTTGGCGCTGGTGGAAACCCAGCCGGTGCGCATCAAGCCCATCCGGTTCATTGATTCCGTCTCCTTTTCCGGTAAAGAACTTAAAAAATGAGGAGCCGCGTAAACATGAAACCACAAGGAAAACGATATGCTTTGCGGGAACCTCGACAGGACTCCGCCCGCGTTTCCTTCGCGCCTATTTTCCTCCGCGTTGGGATCGTTTTTGACGGGACTTTATGAAGATCAGCGTCGTTGTGCCCGCGTTCCGGGAAGGGGAGACGGCGGCCCACGGCCTGCACCCCTTGGCACTCCATCCGCTTGTCCATGAAGTGGTCGTGGCGGCGGTGGATTGTTCGCCCCTTTTCAACCGGATACTAAAGGGGATTCCCAAGGTCCAACTCCGCCAGGCGCCCAAGCGGAGTCGGGGTTCCCAGATGAACTTCGGCGCGGCGGCCTCGAAGGGGGACCTGCTGCTTTTCCTGCACGCCGACAGCCGGTTGGAGGAGGGGGCCGTGGAGGAAATGGCCGGGGCCATGCGCGACGGCCTTCTTGCCGGGGGGGCTTTCCGCTTGCGGTTCAACCATCCTTCCCGGCGGTACCGTCTCAAGGCCTGGGCCGCCAACCTCAGGTCGAAGGCCTTGGGGATGCCTTATGGGGACCAGGGCTATTTCGTCCGAAAGGATGTGTTCGACCGGTTGGGCGGTTTTAAAAACTGGCCTTTATTCGAAGATGTGGATTTTTTCGACCGGTTGAAAAAACGGGGGGGCTGGGTTTTACTGGAGTCCCGCGTGGCCACTTCCGCCCGGCGCTGGGAAAAGCAGGGATACTGGAAAGCCACATTCAAGAACACCCTTTGGATCGTTTTATATAAACTGGGCGTCCCGCCCCAATGGCTGGCGAAACACTACTGAGAGGAAATGCACTTTATGGCCAAACCACGCTTGTTTCTTTTGGACGGTGCGGCGGTCGCCTACCGCTCGTATTTCGCCTTCATCAAGAACCCCCGGACCACCACCCAAGGACTGAATACCTCGGCGGTCTTCGGGTTCCTGACGACCCTGTTGATGATCCTTGAGAAACAGACCCCCGACTACTTCGCGGTGGTGTTCGATTCCAAAGAACCCACCTTCCGCCACAAACTTTACAAGGAATACAAAGCCAACCGGGAAGAGATGCCGGAGGACCTGTCGAAGTCCTTCCCCTACCTCATGAAAATGATCAAGGCCTTGAATATCCCCACCCTCATCAAGCCCGGATATGAGGCGGATGACATCATCGGCACCATGGTGGAAAAGGCGAAGAAGGAAAAGATCGAAAGCGTCATCGTGTCGGGCGACAAGGATTTCATGCAGTTGATCGGCCCCGGGGTCAGGATGTTCAAGCCCAAATGGCCCGACGACTGGTCCATGGCCGACGAGAAGGACGTAATGGAGAAGTTCGGGGTGAAGCCCGACCAGGTGATCGACGTGCTGGCCCTGATGGGAGACGCGTCCGACAACGTGCCGGGAGTGCCGGGCGTCGGGGAGAAGACCGCCACCAGCCTCATCCAGGAATACGGCTCTTTCGAGAACCTCTTCAAGAACGTCGATAAGATTCAGAAGCCGAAATTGAAGGAAACCCTCGAAAAGAACCGGGCGTTGGCCGACCTGTCCAGGGAACTGGTGACCATCGATTGCCAAGTCCCCCTCAAAGAGAAGGCTACGGACCTGGTCTGCGGACAGCCGGACATGCCCGAGGTTCGGGAGCTTTTCCGGGAGCTGGAATTCACCCGTAGCTCGAACCGGGTGGAGGAATACGCCAAGAAATTCGGGGAAGTGCCTTTCGCCCTGGAAAGTCCCGAGGTGAAGGAGAAAGGAAAAAAGGTAAAAGGGTCGAAAAAGGAAAAGGCCCCCGAACCGGGCGAGATCAGGGTGCCGAAAGTTTCGGACAAGTACCGGGCGCTCCTGACCGAAGAGGAGATTGAAAAGGCCCTGGCTTCCGCGCGGAAAGCCGGGCTGGTGGCCGTGGACACGGAAACCACCGGATTGGATTCACTCACCGTCGATATCGTGGGAGTGTCGCTGGCTTGGAAGGAAAAGGAAGGGGTCTTCATCCCCTTCAACCAGCAATTGAAGGAAGAAAGGATCGTGAAGCTCCTGCGGCCCTTTTTGGAGGACCCGAAAATCGAGAAAGGCGGCCAGAACACCAAATACGACTGGGCGGTTTTCAAAAGCCACAGCATCGATCCCCGGGGCTTGTCCTTCGACACCATGCTGGAAAGCTTCCTTCTGGATTCCTCCTACCGGCAGCACAATCTGGATGCCATCGCCCTCAAACACTTCAACTACACCAAGATCCGCACCGAGGACTTGATTGGAAGCGGAAAGAAACAAATCACCATGGACCGGGTGCCGTTGGAAGCCGTCGTCCAGTACGCCTGCGAGGATGCGGATTTCGCCCTTCGGGCCCATAACTATTTTACCCTGCGGTTGAAAAAGGAAGGGTTGGAGAAACTTTA
>JAICXI010000307.1 GCA_025980505.1 bacterium
AATTTTAAATGACTGTACTTTCCGCTTCGCGGAAAGATTCAACAATTCAAAATTGAGAATTCAAAATTCAGGACTCGTTTTAGCGGTCACCTTCCCAGCCCCAGCCTCTCCCCCGTCACCGCATAAGGAGTTTGCGGCTCACTCTTGCCCTTGATCGTCATGGGTGGCAGGGCCGTCATCTCGAACTGCTCTTTCGCCGCCCGGGCCATTTCCTCGTTCACCAGGATCTGGCCGTGCTTGGCCACGCCGCAAAGGCGCGAGGCCATATTGACCGTGTCCCCGATCAAGGTGAATTCCATGCGGTTGGCCGAGCCCAGATTGCCCAGGATGGCCTCGCCCGCCGTGATGCCGATGCCCAAGCCGACATCCACCGGCTGGCTGTAGGCCACCTTGAAGGACTGGTTCAACAAATCGAAACGGTCCTGCATGCGCAAGGCGGTGCGGAGCACCATCTTGGCGGCCTCGGCTTCCTCGCCGTAGGGCCGACGGAAATAGGCGAGGATGGCGTCGCCGATATACTTGTTGATGTCCCCGCCGTTGCGGCTGATGACCTCCTCCATGGCCGTGAACATCTTGTTCAGGATCTCCACCGTTTCCTCGGGCCGGAGTCGCTCGGTCATGCGGGTGAACCCCCGCACGTCGGAAAAAAGCACGTAAACCCGCCGCAGTTCCCCGCCCAGTTCGGAATCCAGCGCCCTTTTGCTGGCCTTGTCCAGCACGGCGGTCCCCACGTACCTTTCCAGGGTCTGGTCCGACACTTTCACCTTTTCCAGCAGGTTCCGGTACTCGCCCGCCGAGGCCTTGATCAGTTTTTCCTGTCGGGAGGAAACGTTCCACGGCATAGTGCCATTGAAGGGGACAAAATTGAAGGGGACCATCTTATGGGCCAGGAAGAATTCCTGAAGATCAAGGAGCCAGCGGTTTTTCTGGCGCCAGGCCAGGAGAAACCACCAAGCCGACAACACGAGGAATGTGGCCAAAATGATGTATTCCACGGTTTCGGATTCGGGAATAAACTGGGAGGCTGCGATTCCGGCCCCCGCGCTCAATGCCGCCCCTAAAACAAGAAAGCCGGCAATCCTTTCGACCTTGGAGACGAGGGACTTGAGGAGATTCGAAAAGGGGTTTGACATGGCGTTTTCCTTTGGGTAAATCGAGAAACTCCCAAGTAGTTTATCCCAAATCCAGGTCTTCTTGCGCAAATTACCGCTTTCTTTAAAAATGCGACCTCCATTCCCTCTCCACCGAACCACCAACCGGTTCATGGCAAAAAAAAGCCGGAACCCGTGAGGGCCCCGGCTTTTCTCCCCGGACGGCGCCAAGTCGGCTTGTCCCGGCTTGGCGGGATTAACTCCTTACTTCGCCCTTCTCTTTCCCGGCGCAAGGTAGGTCCGCAAGGGCGTGCTGTTGGCCTTTCCCACCAGGCGCGAAAAAGCCTGGGCGGCCGGCACCGTCGAACCCTTTTGCAGCCCTGCCGGCAAATCCTCCTTTTCCGGAACCAGCTCCAGGTTGGACGAAGCGTCGAAATAACCCGCAAAACGCTTGGACAGGGCGGGGATGCGGACCATGAAAAGCTGGCCCGGGTCCATACCCGCCTGTTGGGCATGGTTGTTCCTCAGCGTGTCAAACCGGCCCGCCGTGATGGCGCCCCCCATGGACGCCACTTTCCAAACCGAACCCGCCCAAACCAGGGTCAGGCTGGCGCGCACCTGCGGTCCCACCAGGACCGGATAGATGACCTCGATGGACTTGTCCATCAGGCTCATCGGGTCCCGGCCGTCATAACTTTGCAACAGGTCCAACCGGACCTTGTACTGCCGGTAGGGCCGCCCCAGGGTGGCCTGGGCGGCTTCCAGCGAACCCATACCCAAGTTGGCCCTGGGGTTTCCGGCGATGACTTGCCGTAGGGTTTGAAGCCCCGCCGAAGCAACCTGCCCCATTTGGTCCAACTGGGGCAGATCTTTCAGGCCGGGAGTTCCCGCCGGTGCCGTAGGGTCGGCGCTTCCCGGCGCCGTCGCCGCGAGGAAAAGGATCAGCGTTAATTGCAAGATGCGTTTCGTCATAAGATTCCTCCTTTATTTATTCGATGTTAAATCTTTGTGATGTCGTAATCGACCTCGCCCAGGTCGTGGTCGTAGCCGGTCCCGCCGTTGAACTGATCAAAGGTGTCGAAATCAACCTCGCCCTGGCATTCAGGATCGGGATTGTTGACCCAAACGTACTGGGTACCGCCGATGATTTGGAAGCCTTTGGCCACCATCACGTGGCCGCCTCCACCGTGCCACCACCAGATGAAGACCACCGGTTTCTTGAGGCAGTAGAACTGGTTCATCAACTCGCTGTAGGTGATCGAATTGATCCCGTTGACCTCCGTATAACTGAACTTGTAGTAATCCAACACCGGTTCAGGCATGCCCCCATGGTCGCAAGGCAGCGTATCGGGGCTGGGACAGAGGTTGATCGCGCAGCAGTCCGTGCCGCCGCTGCTTTCAATGGTGCTGGCCGAGAAGCATTGAGGGGCGTTGATATTGCCCACAAAGGCGATGGCCATCTGGGAAGATGCGGCCCAACACCACATGCTCTCCTGCTGGCCCATCAGCTCCACGGGCAAGTAGAAGTTCGAAGGGTAGTTGCCGCACGGACCGGGCAGGATGGCGGTGGGCGTCGACGTAGGCGTGTTGGTAGCGGTGGCAGTGGCCGTGAAGGTCGGCGTCGGCGTGCAAGTTCCGGACCGGGGGGAAAGGCCCGATTCGGGGTCCAAGGCCTCACCCGGAAGCACTTCCTGGACCAGAACGCCACGCGCATAAAGGGCGAAATGGTGGTCCTGGTAATAGGGGCCGTTCGGGGAGCCGTTACAGGAACTTTGCCCGTTGGGCAAACCCGAGTAATCGTCGGCGAAATTGTCCCAATTGCCCGCCGGGTTGCAATTGCCCCCCGCGGTGGCGACCACCACCAGGCCCTGTACCCAGCCGCCGGCCGGGATGACCGCCGTACCGGACAGGTAGGAGAGGTTCAAGGTGCCGTATTGGTTGGCACGGTGGGCCGAAGTTTCGTCGAACGGCGTCAAGGAAACGTCGGACGAACACAGGTTGTCCACCAGCCGAACCGGCCCGATGCGGCTTCCACCGGACCCGTAAACGTCCCCGTTGTTGCCCGCCACGACCACGCAGCGCAGCCGGCTTTCATAGAACCAAAGCCGCAGGGCCAGGCCGGCCGTGCGGAGGTCCAGGGCGCCGGAGCCGTTGTTCACAATCTTCAGGGTCCAGCGTCTTTCCTGGCCGCTTTGCTGCACGCAAGCCACCTGGAGGTCCACCCCCAAGGCGTTGTCGGCGCCGCAGACGCCGAGGCCGCCCTGGTTGACCACCTTGTCACTCACGATCGCCGGGGCCGTACCGGCCGGCGAGTTGGGTGCGGCCGTCTTGTTACAAGCAGGGATGGCCGCCGCCATGCCCGCCAGCA
>JAICXI010000166.1 GCA_025980505.1 bacterium
GGGCGCGGTTTTCAAGGGCGGCTCCTTGACCGGACGGAAAGGCGGCGGTAAAAGGGGAACGGGGGCCGGGACTGTTGTAAAATGGGCGGTCTTCAAACGATTTCAAAGGCCCGACTTCGATGCAAGGATTTTTTTCTAACCGGAACCTGGCGGGACTGGCGGTTTGCCTGTTCCTCTGCGGCCCCGTGGCCGCGGGAGCCCACGACATCCTCTTTTACTACAACAGCCAGGATGGGACGGACGGGGCCCTTTTGGAATGCGTTTCCATCCTGGAGGCCGCCGGGAACCAGGTGACGAAAGTGGACGTGCGCGGGAAAAACCTGGATCCGTCGGGCGACAACTGGGGTCCGCCCCACGACCAAGTGTGGGACATGCGGTACGTGAACAGGGATGCAACCCTTTGCGGAAGCGGTCGGCAGGGCGCCGCCGATTATTTCGACGGCCGGTGGCGGCGCAAGGCCTTGGACTACCTGGGCCATTGCGGGCGCCTTTTCATCGGCGCCGAGCATTACCAGCTGGCCGACCGCGACGAGGGCATCTACCGTTTCCTGGAGGCGGCGGAAGCCGTTCGGAGGGGGTACGACGACTGTCCCCCTTCGGGGCGCGGCAACAGCTCCACCGGCGGGCCCGATTTTTACCCTGTGTTGAACGGGCTGGGCCCGGCCTCCTTTTACGGCGAATATGTGGGGGGCATCCCCTCGGCTTATTTGACCGGCACCAGTTTCGTGGAGACCCGCGGGAATTGGGAAGGCGACGACGGGGTCAAGCGCTCCATCGCCTCGGGTTGGGCGGGCGGCCAGTTGGGCGGGGAAATCAACGCCCCCCCCTGCGCCCGGGGCAGGCTTTTCATGGTCTGGGACGCGACCATGTGGACCCTGTGGCAAAAGGGAATGCACGACCAGGTCCGGCCGGGACCTCCGGTTTGGGACGAATCCTCCTGGTTTTCCTGGCAGCCCCGGCCGGAAGAGGACGATCCCCGGAGGTTGGAAAGCGCCAAGCAGGCGACCCGGAGGTTTTTCCCCGCCGTGGCACGCTGGCTTGGGAGCGGCGGGTGTCCCTGCACTGGAACCGTTCCGGCCACGGTCCCGCCCCTTCCGGCGCCGGAAGTCATCCTCCGGGCCATCGCAGGCCCGGTGCCGGGGAGGACCCCCGCGGCCGTCCCCGTTCCGCCGGCGGCGGTCCAGCCCGTGGCGGCGCCTGGCACGCCGGCCGTCCCTTCCCAACCGGTTACCCTTGTCTTCAGCGAGCCGCCGGTCAACCTTTACATGCGTTTCAAGGATGGTCCGGGACAATACCGGTTGGATATATGGGACGACCGGGGGAACGATTTAAAAACCGTCTACTCCCAGGAGATAACCACCCAAGGGGAAGACTGGACCTCTTGGGACGGGACCGATGAACAGGGCCGGTGGATGCCGTGGGGCACCTATTCGGCGGTCTTTTCAAAGGATGGAAGGATCCTCCGGAAAATAACCCTTGTTTGGATTTCATCCCACTCCCCCTGAGGGGCTGTGGTAAGCTAGTCGGGTTTTTTGAGGTGGGAAAACCCCTGGAAGCGTTCCGGGATCCCGGGCTCCGGGTATTCGGAACCGCCAAGGGCCTTTTCCCCGGTTCCCGAGCCACTGCGGTTCCATCCGGAGTCTTGAATCTTAGGAGGCCGAAAATCATGAAAAAAGCCGCGCTTTTCCTGCCCCTCTTGTTCATTTCCTTGCCCCATTCCTTGAATGCCTTGACCAATTCCTTGGATGAAAACCGGGCCGAGATTTCCCAGGTTTGGATCGACCGGCACAACGAGAAACTGCCCCTTGCCGTCCGGGGTTTGGTCAAAAAGCTCAAGGCCCGGCGGCATTCCCAGATCCTCCAATCCTTCCACCGGCACACGGTTCCCATGAGGCGGCTCAGCCTCTCCAGGGCCTCCTTCTTCGGCGTGCCAGCCGGGAAACCCCGGCCGGCCGAGGACGCGGTGCCCTTGGCGGCCCTTTACCAAGCCAGGGCCCAGGGGCAAACCTTCCTGATCGCCGATTACGCCGATGACCTGGACCCCTTGAATGCCAGCTCGGACATCTACTTGAAGATCGGCCTCAAGTTCTGGCCCATCCTGCACGGGCAAGGGTACCGGGGATGCGCCCGGGTGATCACGCTGGGCAATAACCTGCCGGTCTTTTTCGAGGTGGACGCCTATGGCGGCGGGGCCCGCTGCGACCGGACCTACTTCATCCTGAACAAGGCCACCGTCCCGGCCATGACGGAGGAGGTGTACGACCACCCGGAAATGATCGACCCCCAAAGCTACGTCCTGGAAACCATCAAGATCGGCGTGTGGCTGGAGGGGTTCACCCTTTACAAGGATGTGGACGGCGATGGCGCCTTGGAAATCGTCAACAGCACGGATGCCGAATGCCCGCCGGACCTGAAGACTTTGCTGAAGGACAAGTACAAGCTGGTGGACAACGATTTCGCCGGGGCTTTCCGGAAGACGTTCTCGGTTTACAAGTGGAACGACTCCAAGTCCAAGTTCGAGGACTTGGGCGACTATTATTATTCCTATTGAGGCGGAGGGTATCCGGGACTTCCACGCCTTGACCTTTTAAGGGGCTTTCGCCGACGGCGGGGGCCTTTTTTGTTTCCGGGGTCCGGGGGGATATGGGTGCGGTCCCCGGACCCCTTGATTTCCCATCGAAAGGACCGGCATGGGCGGCTTGAACGAATTTGAACTTGGGATCGGGACCTGGGCCTGGGGCGACACCTCGGTTTGGAAATTCGGCCGGGGTTACGGCGAGGAGGACCTGAGGCGCGTTTTTTCAACCGCTCTGGACTCCGGCGTCCGTTTTTTCGACACGGCGGAAGTTTACGGCAAGGGGAAATCGGAGCTTTACCTGGGCCGGTTCCTCCGGGAACGCCCGGACCGGAAGATTTACATCGCGACCAAATTCGCCCCCTGGCCCTGGCGGTGGAGCACGTCCCAATTGTTGAAGGCCCTCAAGGCCAGCCTTCAAAGGCTCGGTTTGGAGCGGGTGGACCTCTACCAGATGCACTGGCCCAGCCCGCCGAGGTCCATCCGGGCCTGGATGGAGCCCCTGGCCCAGGCCGTCAAGGAAGGCCTGGCCCGGGAAGTGGGGGTTTCCAATTACGGGCGCTCCGGCATGCTGCGGGCCCAAGAGGCGCTGGGCCGCCACGGAGTGGCTTTGGCTTCCAACCAGGTGCAATACAGCCTGGTGCGGCGCAAAAACGAGTTCAACGGCCTCCTGGACGAATGCGCCACAACGGGGGTGAAATTCATCGCCTATAGCCCGCTGGGCATGGGCATGCTTTCGGGCAAATACGGGCCCTCCCATCCTCCCCAGGGGCCCCGGGCGCTCTTTTATCCCAAGGGACAGTTGGCGCGCATCCAACCCTTGGTGGAGCTGTTGCGCCGTATCGGGGAAAACCACGGTGGAAAAACCTCCAACCAAGTGGCCTTGAACTGGATTTTAGGCAAGGGCACCCTCCCCATCCCGGGGGCCAAGACCGCGGCCCAGGCCGCGGAAAACGCGGGGGCCCTGGGTTGGCGCCTCACGCCGTCGGAAATGGCGGCCTTGGACGAAGCCAGCCTTTCGTTCAAGGGTTGACGGAAGGGTTCGAAACACACCGGGAGGCCGTCCGGCGTCAAAACCTCCCTGCGGGTTGAAAAAGAGGAGCTTTTTTTTAGAACCAAGGGGGTTCAAAGATGGCTTGCCCGACGTTGTTGAACCGGTTGGGAAGGTTGAAATGGGGGCTGCTGGCGGCGGTGCTGATGGGGCTCCTGCCCCTGCTGGCTTCGGCGGACAGCGACGAGGGGGACCCCTCACGGGGAATGGCCCACTCCCTGAACATCGACGAAGCCTGGGTGGAAAACGCGGTCTATGTTTTCGCCTTCATGGACAACGATTTTTCTGCGGGTCATTCCCTGGACCTGGAAGGCGAGGGGGTGGCGGCATTCACCAAGGATTTCGGGGCCGATTTGGCTTTTCCACAGGTTCTCCTGGAACAACCCTTGGGACAAGGGGCGGCCGCGTTGGGACCCATTGAATTGGACCTGCGGTACGTCTTCAGCCAATCCGGGACCGCGGAAAGCCCCGCCGCCGGCGTGTTTTCACTCCAAGCGGGAGGGGCCTATTGGGCCACTCCCAACAGCCGGTTTGGGGGCCTTGGAAGCACCTTCTCAGCGGCGGTCCTCGGGGCCTTCCGCTCCGGCCGGGTTTTCGTCCAGGGGAGCTATGGTTATGAAGCCGCCCTGGACCCCAACGCTTCCAGCCAGTGGGTGGCCAACACGGCCGTCGGAACGGCTTTGGATTCCCATTGGGTGGCGCAACTGGAGGGGGATTTCGTCACCAATACGGAGCTGGAGGACGGTAGCCGGGGCAACCTCTGGGTCTTTGTGCCGGAAGTGGGATATCAAGCGGGGGATTGGTTCCTGGAGTTGGGGGAACAAATCCCGGCTTCCCAGTCCGGGACCACCTCGGTTTTGATGGTCGAGCGGGATTTCTGAGGGCCGGGGACCGGCCACTCTTCAACCCAGCGGGTTCAAGTGCTCGAAGTATTGGGTGTTGATGTCCACGCAGAGGATGCACTTTTTTTCGGCGCTGTCCTGGAAGGACAAGGCGTAAGTCACGCAAAGGTTCCCGGAAGCCATGGACAGGCAGGGGTCGGAGAGATAGGTCGTTTTGCGCATGCCCGATTCCACCAACATGTAGAAATAATCCTTGAGCGTATGGTCCGAGCCCTTGTGGGGCGGGCGGAAAACGTCGGGGTTCCGGCGCGATTCCTCGGGCAAGCTGAAAACCGCCTCGCTGACCTGGATGCCGTCCTCGTCCAGGACGTAAAGGCACTCCACCTGGGGAAAGAAACGGATGAGCTCCGCAAGCTTTTCGTCGAACTGCCGGATTTCCAACCGGGAAAGGCTCTCCAGGATCTCGCGGGTCATGGTTTCGTACCGGCGCAGGTTTTTCCGTTTGACGTTCAATTGCTCGATGGCCTTGCGCTTGAAGCTTTCCCCCAATGTCTCGACCCGCCGCAATACTTCCGCCGAATCCAATTCCTGCCGGGGAAGGGGTTTGGCGAAATAGTAGCCCTGGATCATGTCCGCGCCCATGTCGAGGCAGGCGGTGGCTTCTTCCGCGCTTTCCACTCCTTCGGCGATCAGGATGGCCCCGATCTTTTGGGCCAAGGAGGCCAGGGACTTGAAGACCTCCTGCTTGTAGTAGTCCAAATGGATGCTTTTGACCAGGTAACGGTCCACCTTAAGGATGTCGGGCTTCA
>JAICXI010000061.1 GCA_025980505.1 bacterium
GAAATGCCGGAGCAAACCGACGGCTTGGCCTGGGGTTACCAATTGTGGTTGAACCTTCCCCGGAAGCTGAAGATGACCGAACCCAAGTACCAGGACATTCCGTCGGAAAAACTGCCGGTGGTCGAAAAAAAGGGCGTCCGGGTGAAGGTGCTGGCGGGGGAATACGAGGGGGCCAAAAGCCCGGGTCAATCCTTCATCCCCTTCACTTACCTGGACGTGAAGCTGGAAGCTGGGACAGTCCTGTCCCAGCCCGCGCCGGAAGACCGGAACGCCTTCATTTACGTGATCGAAGGGCGGGCCCAAGCCGGGCCGCAGGAGGGGTCTTCCGTCGTCAAGCCGGGTACCTTGGGCGTATTCGGGGAAGGGGCCTCGCTGAGGGTCAAAGCCCCATCGGACGGGTCCGTCCATTTCCTGCTGGCCTCGGCGCAAAAATTGAACGAACCCGTCGTCCGGGGCGGGCCCTTTGTCATGAACACGATGGGGGAGCTGAAGCAGGCCTTTTACGATTACCAGACGGGAAACTTCTGAAGGAAAATCAAAGCCCCTGGTTCTTGGATTTTCTAAAAAAACCAAAAATACCGCCCCAAACCCTTCGGACCGCCCGCAAGTTGAAGGTTCCGGCGGGAACCTTCGCCGCAAAAACACGCCGGCGGATAAGCGTTTCAACGGACGACAAGGCCGAAAACAAAGTCAAAAAAAGCCTTGTGAAGGTAAAAGTCCAACCGCCGGACCATGAGGATGCCCGTTTTTTTAAGTGAACCCTTTAACCTCCCACGCATTTTCCTTGCCGGTTTTCCGCAAGAAAGCCTGTCGATTTTCTCCTTTCTCCACCGGCCTTTTGGCGCCGACCCGTCCGCTTCAAAATTTCGACAAGTGGAAGCAGCCGTGGGATTTTTCGGGACGAAGGCCGGGCCCTGCGCCGGAACTCCTAAAGAGGCATGCTGGAATCAAGTTCGAAGGAACAAAGAAAGGAGGACCCCATGGGGGAATTCCAAGCTTTGGATGAATTCTTCGACGAGCATCACCGCAAGTGGAGGAAACGCGTTTATGCGATTTTCGAGGATGCTTGCGGCCACCTCGCCGTACGTTCGGAATACAGCCGGTGGCTGAACCGCAAAACCGGCGGCAGGCAGGACACCCACGGACACCTTGCCCCCCGGGCAAAGCCCCCAACGGCGAAAACCGTTTAAAAAAATCCCGGGATTGGGGGGGCCCCCGCGGCGGCCGGGCCAATTTTGGCCGATTTTCCACGTCTTTTACCCTACCGTCGCAGCCGAGGGTGAAAATGGGTTTGTTTTCAGCGCAAACAAAGTGGACAGGAAAGGCCCCCTGTTCGGCAAAAGAAAATCAGTTTTGAGCGGGTCAAAAATCCTGAAGGACTTCTTCGAGGCTCAACATCGCAAAGGACGTGAAAGATCGTTGGGTCCGATGAAGCTCCCCCACCGGGAAGCCCTTTTCAAAAACCGGGCCCCGGGGGATCCCTACCCTGTTTCCCCGGTTCAAGCCGAAACCACGGCGCCTTTTTACCGCCCTTAAAGGGGCCCCGCACCTCCTCAAACCCTTTTCATTCCAACCGCTTCATGGGAAGCCCCGCTATTGTGTACCGGCCGCTTGTGATTTAATATCGGTCCCAAAGCCTCCTGCGTTAAAACCGGCCGTCCAAGGAAAAGCCATGCCCCTTCCCCTCCCCGCCCCTCATCACCACCATCATGAGAAGCATTACGGTTCCTCGGCGTCCCTGCGGGATTTTGTGGTGGGCCTGTCCGACGGCCTGACCGTACCCTTCGCCTTATCCGCCGGACTCAGCGGCGCTGTTTCCAGCAACGCCATCATCCTGCTGGCCGGTTTCGCTGAAATCATCGCGGGCACCATTTCCATGGGCCTGGGCGGTTACCTGGCGGGCAAGACCGAGATCGAGCATTACGAAGGGGAGCAAAAAAGGGAAGAACGGGAGGTCCGGGAGATCCCTTTAAAGGAAGAAGAGGAGGTCAAGGAGATCCTGGCCGCTTACGGCATTTCGCCTTCCCTGCAGGGTGAGGTGGCCAAGGAACTCTCCCGGGACCACGCCAAATGGGTGGACTTCATGATGCGCTTTGAGTTGGGCCTGGAAAAACCCGATCCCCGGCAGGCCCTTTCCAGCGCCTTCCGGATCGGCTTGTCCTACGCCGTCGGCGGCCTGGTTCCCCTCTCCGCTTATTTCTTCTGCCCCAATCCCGCGGAAGGGTTCCGCTATTCCTCCGTGATCACCATCCTGTGCTTGTTCCTGTTCGGCTATTTCAAGGCCCGCCTGACCGGCCAGAACCCCTTGAAGGGCGCGGCCACGGTCACCGCCATCGGCGTCGCGGCCGCCGGCGCGGCCTTCGGCATCGCCCGTTTGGTCAACGGATAAAAGGCCGCCGTTGGCGGTCCCAGGATCTTCCTCATAGCCGGTTCCTTTTTCGGTTACAATCCTCCAATGAAATTCCTTAAATCCATCCCCAAGACCGTCTTTGTGTTGGGGCTCGTCAGCCTTTTCACGGACGTCTCCACCGAAATGTACTACCCCCTCGCGCCGCTTTTCCTGACCCAGGTCCTGGGTGCCGGGCCCCTGGCCATCGGTATGATTGAAGGCGTGGCCGAAACCACCGCTTCCGTGTTGAAGGTCTTTTCCGGCATTTGGACGGACCGGCTGAGGCGTCGCAAGCCCCTCATCGTACTGGGTTACGGTCTTTCCGGCTTTTTCCGACCCTTCATCGGGCTGGCCCGGGTTTGGCCCGTCGTGTTGGCCTTAAGGTTCATCGATCGTGTCGGCAAAGGCATTCGAACTTCCCCGCGGGACGCCCTGATTGCCGACGTTTCTTCCCCATCCAACCGGGGCGCCTCCTTCGGTTTTCACAGTTCCATGGACAACCTGGGGGCCATGATCGGACCCCTGGTTTCCACCGTCCTTCTCCTCCCCTTCATCGGTTTCTCCCTCCGGACCGTCATCCTTCTCACGGCCGTTCCAGCCCTGGCCGCCTGGCTCACCCTGATATGGGGCGTAAAGGAAAAAGCCCCCCAACCCCATAAGGAACGGAAACAAACCCCGGATTTTTTGAAAGATTGGAAAAAGCTCGGGCCGGGGTTCAAGAAGCTGCTCTTCGCCCTCTTCGTTTTCACCCTGGGCAATTCCACCGACGCTTTCCTTTTGATCCGGCTTTCCCAGGTCGGGGTGGCCACCGCCCTGATCCCGTTGCTTTGGAGCCTGCACAGCGGGGTCCGGATGGTCGCGGCCCTTTACGGCGGGCGTTTTTCCGACAGCCTGGGCCGCAAGGCCGTCATCCTTTCGGGTTGGTTTTTTTACGCTTTGATTTACCTTTCGTTCGCTTACGTGTCCCGGCCGGCGGGGGTCATCGCCGTTTTCCTGGCCTACGGCGTTTATTACGGGCTTTGTGAGCCTTCGGAAAAGGCCCTGGTGGCTGATTTGGCGCCGCAAACCCTGCGCGGGACGGCCTTCGGCTACTACAACCTGGTGGTGGGGTTGGGGGCGCTGCCGGCCAGCCTGATTTTCGGATTCGTGGGCCAGCAGTGGGGATATCCCATGGCTTTCGGAGTGGGCGCCTCGCTGGCGGGGTTGGCCTCGTTGTTTTTGTTGCTCGTGCGCCGTCCCTGACGGAAGTCCCCGGAGAAAAAAACCCGACGGATCGGATCCGCCGGGCTTGGAAACTTTCTTATAACTAAAACCTCTTACGGCGTTTTTTGGCGGTCAACCAGGTCCTGCACGTTCTTGACGGTGATCTTGCCGCGCGTACTCGAAATCAATCCGTCCTTCTCCAGGGCCGAAAAGGTCCGAATGCAGGTTTCCACGGTGGTTCCCGCCATTTCGGCGATTTCCCGGCGCGTTAGCGGCATCGTATTGCCGAACTCGGCTACCAGGTTTACCAACACGTGCAAGATGCGCTTCTCGACGCTTTCCTGCTCGAAGGTCTGCATGTCCTTGGTCTGACGCAGTCGTTTGGATAATCCCTCGACTACCGCCCGCGAGATGGCCGGATACTTGTCCAACAGGCTTAAAAAATCCTGCATGGGAAAAGCCAGGACCGTTGCGTCGGTTTCAGCGATACCGTGGCAAGGGTAAGCCGCCTCCCCGAAACAGCAGCAGCTGCCAAACATGTTTTTGGAACCAACCATGCAAAGGGTCAGGTCCCGTCCGTTGGACGCGTGGATGACGGCCTTCACATGCCCGTCCTTGACGAACCAAACCGTATCCGCCGGGTCGCCTTCCAGGAACAAGGACTCGCCCTTGGCGTATTTTTTCTCCACCATTTTTTTTTCGAGTTCGGCCAAATGGGAAGCGGGGATTTTCTTGAAAACCTCCAGGGTGGACACAAAGGACTTTGACGCCATGAAAGGACTCCTCACCGCCGACGGCTTAATGGCTAACATTCTCAACCTCCCCTGCCGGTTCAATGGACCGGGATTATTGAACGGTCAGGGACTCATCTCACCCCTGGACACAAGGCCATGGTAGTGGGGACGCCTTGTTTCCAACATGATTCAAGTCACATTAGATTTGGATCTTTCGCGCTTTTTCAGCCATTTTCTTGAATTTTGAAATGATCCCACCCCGCCTCTTTCCTTGACGGAGGTCATAAAGCTTTACGGTTTTGAGAATAGCGATGGAACCGGGTGGGGGAGTGGACTTCGCTTGGTGAAATCAAAATTCTCAACCTGAATTTTGGGCAAAGAACGGAGTTCACCACCGGCGGCCCCTACGCCTATGGAGGGCCGGGAACCGTCCCCATGCCGCCTGCCCCGCCGTCTTCCTTACGGTGCGCCGAGGACCCCGCGTCACAAAGTTATGGAAAATCAAAGTGGGGAGGACCGGTCGCCGTTGGACAAAACGCCCGACAGTTCCGAATCTCCCACCTGGCGTTTTTCGCCCGCCGGAAAGTAAGGCCACCAGGTTTCAACCTTGGTTCCCCGCTTGGTCTCGCTGGAAAAAACGATCCGGCCCCCGTGCCAATCCATGATGTTTTTAACGATGACCAGGCCCAAACCGGTCCCGAACTTCTCCAGTTTCCTCGCGTTGGTGGCGCGGAAAAACTCCTCGAAGATTTTTTCCTGCTGCTTGGGAGGAATGCCGATGCCTTCGTCTTGTACTGAAAACACCAACCAATCCCCTTCCACCCGCAAGTCGGCCAGCACCTTATGCGTCCCGACGGGCGTATATTTCACGGCGTTGGAAAGCAAGTTGGCGGCCACCCGGTCGAAAGCCTCCTGGTCCGCCCGAAGCCGGACCTGGGGGTCGCCATGGATCTGGAAAGTGATGCCTTTTTGCCCGGCTTCCGCCTCCACCAACTGGATGTCCTTGACCAAGGTTTCATAAACGTCCACCCATTCCCGCTTGAAGGGCTTTTCGTTCACCTCCAGGCGTGAAAGCCAGGTCAGGTCGTCGATCAGTTCCAAGAGGGACCAAACGCGTTTTTTGGCCGTTTGGACGGCTTCCAAGGCCTTCTCGTTTTTGCCCGAAAGGGCCTTTTCCACCGTCGACAGGTCGAAATCCATGTCAATGGCGGGTGTCTTCAATTGGAAAACCACCTGCCGCAGGAACTGGTTCTTGTAAACATCCAGTTGTTGCAGGTCCGCATTGGCTTCGAAAAGTTTCCGGCTGGCTTCCCTCAGGGCATTTTCCTTCCCCCTCAGGTCCGAGCTCAACCGGGTCAGGAAAAACCAAAGGCCCACCACTGTCACCGAGTAGGCCAGGAGAATGGAACTCTCCTGGGCCACCGAGAACCCCGGGCCGGGCCAAAAACGCCCCCCCTCGGGATTGAACACTTCGACGATAAGGAGGGAAAGGGGCAGCAACAGGGCCAACGCCAGGTAAAAGAGGCTTTCCGACATGGAAAAAATGATGGTACTGATCGCCACATGGAAGATATAAAAAAAGAGGAGCGGATTTTGGGCCCCGCCGCTGAAAAAAAGCATCAAGGTCAATAAGGCCAGGTCCGCCATCATTTGGAAATGCAGCAGGATGCGCATCTTCTCCTGCAGCCTTTCAGGCGGTTGGGAAGAGGCTTTCAATTGGCGCCAGTAGGCCTGGTAAGCGGCGTTTAAAATTCCCAGCGCGGCAACGCAAAGGGCCAACCTTCCATACTGGATGGAAAGGGGCAAGAGCCAAGGCCCACCCAGAAGGATCGCGATCCCTCCGGCCACCGCGGCCCACCTTAAGTGGATAAACCATCCTAAACGCTGTGCGTGAATTTCTTTTTCAAACGGGGCCAAGACGCCCTCCTTGTCAAAGGTTGCGAAAACCGAAATGCCGAGCATGGACTCTCCGGCAGTTCCAAAGGCCGGAAACTTCGGAAAACCATCGGGAATCTCCACCCTCCCTTCCGAGACGGGGCGGCCTTCCTTTCGGTAAATGCAAAATCATCATCCCTTGTTGAAAAACTTTTCTTTATGACGCAAATCATACCTTTGACCGCTCGGGCTCGACTTTGGCTTGTGTCCTTCGCGTTCGAAAGGCCCTCTTCCTAAATTATTCAGTCCCTCCTCAACCTGAAAGACCCCCAACGCACACATGACACCCATCACAAGAACTTCTTCGCCGGTAATTCCAAGCCGGTTCAACCCGCACGAGGTCAGTTCCAATGAAGCAAGGAAAGAGCCGGAAGAAAAAGTCTAAAAATTTCTCCGCCTTCGCCGCCACTATGGCGGCCACGCCATGGTTGAGGCGCCATTCTTTCCAGCGTCACCACCACCCGCCGCTTTCCAAACCTATCTTTTCGCCGCCACTGCCTTTGGCATCGTTCCTGCACTTACTTCAAGAGACGCCCCGTTTTCCATCACTATGAGCAATGTCATATTGGCGGACGAGCCTTTACTTTATTGCAGTAGGCGTCGGGTAAAGAAACCGAAAGGAGATTCCAATGTCAGTTACAGCATCCGGGTTAAGGGGAAAAGAAATAAAAAAATCGTTAAGAGGTTTGATCCTCGCACAGGCTGCCATTGCCTTGAGTTTGGGGTCTTTCCTGGCTTCTTTTGTTTGGGCAGGAAATCAACCGGGCGGGTCGGTGGAGGGTACCCTCCAGGTCAAAAAAACCTATGTGGATTGCACCGGGCCCAAGAGTGACAAGGACGTCGTGGTTTACTTGATCCCCCTGGACAAGGCCAAGCTGGCCGCACCCGTCGCGCACGCCAATATGAACCAGAAGGGGCTGAACTTCGTCCCCCACGTCCTGGCGGTGCAAAAAGGCACCACGGTCGATTTCCTGAATGAAGACAGCGTCAACCACAACGTTTCTTCCCCCTCGTCCTGCTGCCAATTCGACCTGGGCCAATGGGGCAAGGGCGTGGTGAAGAGCCATCTCTTCGACGCCGAAGGCGATTCGGTCATCCTTTGCAGCCTGCACCCCGAAATGGCGGCCCACGTCGTGGTTTTGAACACGCCTTATTTCAAAACCGTGGAACTCGTCACCAATAACGCCGAAAAGAAGCAGTACGCCGACTATTCCATCAAGGGCGTACCGGCGGGGAAATATACCCTGAAGGTTTGGAACAAAAAACTGGTGTCCGAGGACCAAGTGGTGACCGTTACCGACGGCACGGCCACGACCGCGGATATCGCCATCCATAAAAAGTAACGAAGAACCACCAAGGGGGAGCGGATGAACTCCAAAAAAAGAAACCAATGGCTCTTGGCGGTTGGGATCGTGGCGGCGGCGACTTTGGTCCCCGCCTTCCGGCCCACCGCCTCCCCCGCCCCCCAACGGCGGGATTTCGACGTGGTCGCCCGCAAATACGCCTATGACCCGCCCATCCTCACCGTGAACCAGGGCGACGAAGTCCACATCCGGTTCGGCTCCAAGGACGTGGTGCACGGTTTTTACCTGGAAGGCTACGACATCGACGCGCTGGCCGATCCGGGGAAAAAACAGTTCGGGTTCCGCC
>JAICXI010000217.1 GCA_025980505.1 bacterium
AAACGGCCGATCCGGGCCGGCCGGCGGCGGACCCGCAAGGAAGGATCGGAAACCCCACCGGGGTGACCGCCGGGAACCCCGTTGCGGCAACCGTCAACGCCGTGGATTCCTACTACAACCTTATCCCCCTGGGCCATCCGGTGTCTTTCACCACCAACGACCCGGCCGCATCGCCCGACGAAGGGACCGTTTTCCTCGTCTCGGGAACCGCCGCGAACGCGGTGACCCTCTATACGCCCAGCGGGTCGGCCACCGTGACCGCGCAAGACACCACGACGGCCGTGCAGGGCGCCAGCGACCCGGTGGTGGTGTCGGCCGGGACCGGCAGTTCGGTCGTCAATGTCGTCCATACGGCTCCGCCCCTGTCCGCCGGTATCCTGGGACAAACCGGCGTCACTTTCATGGGTTTCACCCTGCAAGTGGCGGTCGGGAACGACCCCGTTTCACTGACTTACCTCGTCCTGCACGCCCGGGACCAGTCGGGGAACGACGTGCCGTTGGATTCGGCCTTCACCAACATCCAATTGTCCGCCGGCTCGCAGGTGTACGCGCAAAACGTGGCGGGGGTTTCATCGGCCTCCATCAGCTTCGGGGCCTTTTCGCCTTTCGTGACCGCCACGAACAGCACTCCGGCCACCCTGACGGTGACGGCCGATATTTCCCCTTCCGCCACGGCCAAAACCGTGCGGTTGTCGCTGGACAGCAACCTTTCCATCGCCTTCAAGGACATGAACACGGGCGGAGTGCCCGGCATCACCGGAGCGGGGGATTCCACGGGGTTCCCCATGCGATCCGACCTGATCATCATGGAAACCTCGGATATCGCCTCCACCTACGGCAATTATCCCAACCCCTTCCACGCGGGCGCCGAGGACACCACGATCGAGTTCAACCTCCCCGGTCCGGCCACGGTTTCCCTGGACCTTTACGACGTCATGGGCCGGAAGGTGGCGGCTTTGTTGGGAAACCGTGCCCTGACGGCGGGTTTGCAGCGGATTCCCTGGGACGGACGCAACGGCGGGGGCTCCCTGGTCGTCAACGGCGTTTATTACGCCCAATTGGACGTGAATGGGAACAAGTACATGCTTAAAATAGCGGTGGTCAAATGAAAAACTTCAGCCATCCGCCATCCGCTATCAGCTCCCGGATCAAAAAAACGCAGACGCGGCTGGATGCCGCGATCCGGAACCGAAGGACCGGCAACCGGCCGCTGGCCACCGCCTTGGCGGTCGTATTGACCCTGGGTCTTTTTCCGGCCGTGGCCCTGGCCCAGTCGGCCGGCGGGGGGGTGCGGTCCCCCTTTGAACTGGGGGGATCGGCGAGGGCGCTGGGCATGGGGGGCGCCCAAGTGGCCGTTACGGGGGACGGGGACGGCTTTTTCGAGAACCCCGCGGTCCTGTCCACTCTGCGGGAACATGAGATCCTCACGTTCCACGCGCCCCTTTTCCAGGACACGCTTTACGATGCGGTTGGATACGTGAATCCCACGGGAAGCCACAGCGGGTTCGGCCTCTCCTTCGCCCGCCTGGGGACGGCGGATATCCTGCAAACCATCGACAACATCCAGCCCGTCTCGGGTTTTTCCTCCGAGGAACTGGAAGGAACCTTCGGCTATGGCTTCCGTCCCTACGACAACCTGGACTTGGGTGCGACGGTGAAATACATCCACCAGCAAATAGCCGCCTATCAGGGCAGCGGCATGGGGGTGGACCTGGGGTTGCTTTACCACTTCTCCGGCAACGCGGCGGATTTCAGCCGATTGGGCTTGCGCAACATCACGCTGGGCTTTTCCGCCTCCAACGCGCTCCAGCCCCAAACCAAGTTGTTTCAGACCGTGGACGAACCGATCCGGGTTTTCCGCCCGGCTTTTTCCTATTTCTACCAACCCTCCGACGCCAGCAGCCTATGGTTGACGGTGGAAGGTGAAATCCAGGAAGGCGGAGGCACCCTTTTCAAGGCGGGGGCGGAATACGGCTGGAACAACACCTTGTTCGGCCGCGCCGGTTTCGACGGCGTGAGTCCCACCGCGGGCGCGGGATTGAGGTTTTCCGGTTTTGAGTTCGATTACGCCTATAACCAGACCGAACTGGGGGCGCTCCAGCGTTTTTCCCTGACCTACCGGTTCGGCCGGTATAAGGACCCGCTGCAGGCCCAGAAGATCGACCTCCTCAAATGGGTGGCCCGCAGCTACACCCAAACCAACGATTACGACCCGGCCGTCAAGGCGTGGCAAAACGTGCTCAAGGAATACCCCGACGACGGCGAGGCGGCCCAGGCCATCCGGGATCTCCAGCAGAAGCGCAAGAACGCCGTGGGGGACCAGCTTCAGATGGCCCGGGCGGCCCTCCAAAGGGGGGATTATGAGAAGGCCCTCCCCTTGTTGGCCCGCGTCATGAGCCTGGATCCGGGCGACCCGGAGGCCAGGGATCTTTTGAAGCAAGTCGACCGGAACACGCTGGTTTCGACCAATTACACGCGGGGAGTGGAGGCCTACAGCAAGGAGGATTATGCTTCCGCCGTGGAATACCTCAAAATGGTTTACGAGGTGGATCCCCATTACCGGGACGTCGGGTTCCTTTACCGGGACGCCCGAAGCCATTATGAACCGCTGGAATCCATGCCCAAGGAAATGACCGAACTTTACGCCAAGGGGGTGAACTATTATATGGCCGGGAATTATCCGAAGGCCATCGAGGTTTGGGAACAAGTGCTTGAAAAGAACCCCTCCAATTTCCTCGTCCAAAGGAACATCGAGGAAGCCCGTACGCGATTGAGGGAAAAACCCGCTCCAGCCGCCGCGCCGGCGCCGAAACCCACGAAACAACCATGAAACTTTACGACCTGCTGGCCAAAATTTACTCCTCCATCCCGCTTGAGGCCAAGCGCCGGCTTTACCGCCTGGAAGTGGAAGCCAAGGACCTCGAGCTCCTGGCCATCAAGGACTTCGTCCAAAGGGTCTGCGACGCCGCGGGTTGCAGTCCCAAGGAAATCTCCAACATCAAACTGGCCATCGACGAAGCCTGCAGCAACATCATCCGGCACGCCTACAAGGATAAGTCCGACGGCAAGATCTCCCTGGAAATGGGGATCGGCTTCGCCGACCTGCGCATCAAGATCATCGATTACGGCAAGCCCTTTGATTTCCGGAGCGTCAAGGACCCGGACCTGAACCACTACGTGGATATCGGCAAAAAGGGCGGGCTGGGTATTTGGCTCATCAAGAAGGTTATGCACCGGGTCCAGTACAAGGCCTATCCGGACCATAACGAGCTCATCCTTCACCGGCGCCTTTCCAAGGCCCCACCGAAGGAATTGGGGCTCAAAAAGGGGACCTACTCGGTTTCCGCCAAGTTCGGCCTGGGATCGGCCGGGATGGTCCTGCTGATCATTTTCTCCTCTTATTTTTACCTGGCCGGCCGCCAGCAGGCCTTCGTGGTGAAGCAGGTGCAGGATAACGTCGCCACCGTGGTGCGGACCATCGCGGCGGAAGCCGGCAATTGGGTGGTCCGGAAAAACGACCTGGAACTGGACCGGATGATCGAGGAAGTGCTCAAGGGCGACAAGGGGAACACCTTGAGCTACATCTTCGTGGTCGGCCCGGAAGGGAAGTACCTGGCCCATTCGGACCTGAACCAGTTGTTTAAGCCTTACGTGCCGGCCCCGGGGGTCCAAACCAACCGGTCGCCCGGTATCCAAAGTTTCCGCCTGGAGTCGCCCGAGGGGCCCCTCACCGATTACGCGTCGGCCGTTTATTACCGCGGCCAATGGGTGGGGGAAGTCCATACGGGGGTGGGCGACCAGGCGGTCCGGCATTTGTCCTCCAAGGTGAAAGCCGAGCTCCAACGGCTCCTGCTGTTGATCGCCGTGGCCAGCATGTTGGGCCTTTATTTGCTTTCCCGGATCATCATCCGGCCCTTCCAGAAGATCCTGGAAGGGGTGATGGCCATCAGCACGGGCGAATTGAACGCCAAGATCGACTTGGACAGCCAGGACGAATTCGGCCAACTGGCCAATATTTTCAACGATTTGACCAACCGCATCCAGGACTCCCAAAAGGGCCTCATGGAACAAGAGCGGATGCAGAAGGAAATGCAGGTGGCCCAGGAGATCCAGCATACCCTCCTGCCGGCCGAGTTCCCCCAAATCGAGGGCTATGAGATCGGGGCTACCTACCGGGCGGCCAAGGAAGTCGGCGGCGACTATTACGACTTCTTCTGGGTGGACCCCACCACCCTGGGCATCGTGGTGGCCGACGTTTCGGGCAAGGGCGTGCCCGGGTCCATGGTCATGACCATGATCCGCACCGCCATGCGCCTGGAAGCCCGGGGCAACCGTTCGGCCGCCGACGTGCT
>JAICXI010000221.1 GCA_025980505.1 bacterium
CGGACGCATCCACGCTGGAACGATGGGCCCGGGCCGATCGGGCCTTCCGGGACATCAACTGGGGCACGGACCATCTTTACGATAAAGACTGCCTGGAAACCGTCGACCGGAGGATACGGGAGGACTATCCCCTTGTGCAGGGGGACCGCTTTTTGGAATCGGCTTTTTGGGAAAAGGTGGCCCAATTTTACTATTATTACGGGCACCATTACGCCGAGCACTTGCGGGCCTCCCAACTGGCCGTGGAGAGGGGTTATCCGGCGGCCCAGCTTTACGGCAAACTTTCCGAGCTCTACCGCATCGGGGGTAGGGAAGGGCCGGCGGCGCGGGCCTTGGGCCTGGCCCGCCGGTCGGAAATCAAAAACCCCTGGCGTTGACCCCTTTCTATTTGGCGGGGCCTTCCCCTAAAGTAAGGGGCATCCCAAATCCACAGGGGGTTCCATGGTCTCCTCCGTTAAAGGTTCTTCCGCCGTCCGGTCCTTTTCCATCCTTGCCTGCGGGCTTTCCGGCCTGGCCCTGGTCCTTCTTTTGGCGTCCGGTCCCGGTACCCGGCTGGGTTGGTGGGACTTCCGTTTCGGCCTGGGCCTTTTCCGCGACTCCATTTTCGCCGCCGGGGCCGGGTTTTTGAGCTGCCTGGCGGTCCTGGTGTTCCTGCGCCGGAAGGTCCGGGGATTGGGCCCGGCCTGGGCCGGGGTTGTCCTCGGCCTTTTGATCGCGGGCAACGGCTTCTTTTGGATCCAGGGCGCCCGGAACGCCCCCCGCATCCATGACATCACCACCGACACCCAGGACCCGCCCCTGTTTGAGGCCGTCCTCCCCTTGCGGCAAAAGGCCCTGAATCCCGTCCAATACGGCGGTCCGGCCGTCGCCCGGCAACAACAGGAGGCCTATCCCGACATCCAGCCCCTGGTGGTCCAACAGCCGCCGGCCAAGGCCTGGGACGCCTGCCTGAAGGCGGCCCAAGCCATGGGTTGGGAGATTGTGGAGGCCCGGGAGGCCCAAGGCCGCCTGGAAGCCACCGCCACCACCTTTTGGTTCGGCTTCAAGGACGATGTGGTGGTGCGGCTGCTCCCCTTGAAGGACGGCAGCCGGGTGGATGTGAGGTCCCTGTCGCGCGTGGGATTGAGCGACGTGGGTGCCAACGCCAAAAGGATCCGGGAATACCTGAAGAAGATCCGTGAAAATTTTCCGTCTTAAAAGACATGGCCATGGACCGGCGCGGAAATTAACGCACCGACCCCGAGGCTCCCGTTGGGGGTGGAATGGCGCAGCGGCCGGCAATATCGCCATGGAACCGCCTGCCCGAGCCGGTTGGGATCTTTAATTCGCGGAAATGGCGCCGACTGGCGGCCGTCTGGTTTCAACGCTGCTTGGTGTCCGGCGGGAGGGACGGCACTATTTTTTCTTTCAGCAATTGGTGGGCAAGAATGTAGGCGAATAAGAAATGTCCGTTGGCGTTGAAATGCTGCCCGTAACCGGGTTCATCGATGGGCCAAAAAGTCTCGGAAAGGGCCACGAAAGCGCCTGACAGGTCCAAAAACGGAGTCCGGTTCGAATCGGCGATCCCGCGCCAAAAATCGCTCATTTCCAATAGGTCTTCCGACCGCAAAGCCGACAATCCGCCGTCCCTCACCGGCACAAAGCAGAAAAGAAGGCCAACCCTTTGTCCTGAGGCCTTCCGGATCTTCTCCAATTCCTTTTCAAAAACGCCGATAGGCCGGTTCATTATGGTTTTGATTTGGTTTCGTCCCTTGACGTCATGGAAAATCCGCTCAAAGGAGGAAAAAACCAACTGGGACCCCGAGGGATGAACCCAATTCTTGGCGAGGCAATTCAGGTAAAACTCCCTGCAAATGGGTTCCTTGATTTTCTCCTTCCATGGTTTGAGCAAATATTCTGTGTTTTGTCCCGATTGTGGAATTTCATCCCTGGTCAAGGGTCGCAGGAAGTATAAGTCGCAGGATCTTCTTATATCGGTGAAGGAGGAAGTGACAACGTATAAAACCAAGTCAATGTTGTATTTCCGGATCAACTCGGGTGCCCCGTAACAAAGTTCCAAGAAAGGGGCCTGCCCGGACGTGCTGGCGTTCAGGATTTCAAAATGCACCGGCAGGTCGTCCAAAGCGGCCTCCGCGTTCAACATCAGTTCCAGCCGCTTGGGCATACTTTCCATCCGGTTGCCATTGGCCTTGTATTCCTTGAAGCCCCAACGCCCGCCGTCGGCACCGGTTTGGTAAAATGGATAGGAACTGCCCAGGATCAGGATTCGGAAGGTATGGGGCGGTTTTTCCGGCGGATACTCGAATTCCATCAAGCCTTGGGAATTCGCGCTCCCTCCGTTGATAAGTTCGTTAAAGGAATGATCCTTTAACGCCAGGATGCCTCCCAGGTATCGCGAAGCCACGAAGAACCGGCGTGCCTCCAGGGGATCTGCCACAAAACCGGCGGGTTCATTCCGGCCAAGGCTCAATAAGGGGGGGACGCTTGGATTTTGCCTGGGCTGGATGCTACCGCCCCATATGGAACGCAAGCCCAGGGAAACGGGTTCTCCCTGCGATCCCAAGGAAAATTTAACCCAAGGGCAGGCGGCATTGGCCTGCAAGGCATAAAGCCATTCCCCGGAAACGGCCAAGGCCGAAATTCGGCAGCCTTTTCCAACGGTTCTCCCCAGCCCGGCCGCCGGGTCCGAGAGCCGCGTCGGGTCGAGGAGGAAAACCGGATCAGTTCCCCGCCGGTCGTTCTCGGAAACGCAAATGAATTTTTGAAAGGCGCAAAGGGCCTTGGGGTGCGGCAGCCGCGGGTCGCGCCTCAACGGGGTTGAAATTTCGCCGTGTTTCAAATCCAGCTTGCGCAAGGCGCCATCTTCCGGTTGGGTGAAGTAAATGGAATCTTCCGGGGTGAAGTAAACGAGGCTCCTTATTTTGCCCAAGGAAGCTTCCCGGGTGCCCCCGTCCGAACATCCCGGCTTTCCGTTCCCGGCCAGGGTTGAAACCGTTTTGGCGGCCAAGTCCAATAATCGGAAGACATGGTTGCCGCTGTCGAATATCACAAGACGGTTTCCGGGAAGCCAGACCAAGTCCGACGGATGGAAGAACGAGGAAGCTTCAAAAGATCCGTCGGCGAACCCAGGCGACCCTGTGCCCGCAAGGGTTTCCACGGCGTTGCTCCCGTCCAATTTGACGACCCGGATGCGGTTGTTGTTCCGGTCCGCAACGTAAAGATTTTTTCCCGCCGGGTCAACCGCCAAACCCTGTGGATCATCGAAGAGTCCGGAGTAAAAGGGCCCATCCCTGAATCCTTCGGCGCCTTCCCCTGCCACCAAGTCATGGATCTGGGAAAGGGGTCGGATAGCCAAAGCTGTCCCGAAGAGAAAAAAACACACAACGCCGGCCAAGATACGGAAACCAGCCGCGGGAATGGGGGTCATCTCAAAGGGCTCTTCAGTAGGATAAGAATTGGTTTTAAAAAAATCACGGGAACCTTCGCCGGATTGCGGCTCATCTTGCGGGGGCCGGCTTGGGGCTCCATGCCGTTGGGAGTTATCCGTGGCCCGCCCTATATTTTCACCACCACGGCCGTGCCGTAACAAAGAACCTCGGTGATACCCTGCATGATCTCGGCGGCGTCGTAGCGTACGCCGATGACCGCGTTGGCCCCCAACTGCTCGGCGTGCTGGGTCATCATCAGGAACGCGTCCTCGCGGGCCCGCTCGCAAAGGTTGGTGTAAAGGGTGATGTTGCCGCCGAAGAGGGCCTGGAGCCCGGCCCCGATGTTTCCGATCACTGACCGTGAACGGACGATGATGCCCCTCACCACTCCCAGGCTTTTTACCGTCGAATAGCCTTCCAGCTCAAAAGCCGTCGTCGTCATATCGTGGTTCATGCAATCCTCCCTTGCCGAGATGGAACATGATAGCGCGGTCCATTTGTCAAAAGGGGGAAAACGCCCCGGGCCGGAAGGGTTCCATCACTTTCAAGACGGGGTTGCTCGGAATCCCGCGCCCGCTTCCGTTATTTTTTGTCGGGTTGGGGCGCCATGCGCAAGTAAGGCCGCAGGGTCTTGTAGCCCTTGGGGAAACGCTCCCTCAGTTCCTTTTCCTCCGTGAGGGAGGGCGAGATCACCACCTCATCCCCCTGCTTCCAATTCACCGGTGTCGCCACCTTGTAGTTATCCGTTAACTGCAGGGAGTCGATGACCCGGAGGATTTCGTCGAAATTCCGGCCCGTGCTGGCGGGGTAGGTGAGGGTGGCGCGGATCTTCTTTCCGGTATCGATGATGAAAACCGACCGGACGGTGGCGTTGGCCAGGGCGTTGGGATGGATC
>JAICXI010000169.1 GCA_025980505.1 bacterium
CCTTCAAGACGGCCAGGGGCGCCCGCGCCGCGTCCGGGCCCGGGACTCCCGGGGTCAGGACCTGGAGGTCCGACACTCCCCGGAAAAGAAGGTTGCCAAGCCCGGTGGCAAGCCCCACCCGGAGGGTGACCGGCGAGGGGACGATGGCGGTTTCCCCCGGGGCCTTCCATTCTTCCCACTGCTTGAGACGTTGTTCCTTCCTTTTCCGGGCCGTTTGGGGGGCCTTCGCCGCGACGGCCGCTGCTTCCTTCTTCAGGGCCGCGTCGTCGGGCTCGATGGCCATGGCTTGTTCGAACTTGGCGAGGGACTGGGAATAGCGGCCGTCCCGGGCAAGGATCTCGGCCATGGCCCGGTGGGCGAACTTGTAACTGGCGTCCTGCTTCACGGCCCCCTCATAAGCCCGGAGGGCCCGGTCCCGGTCCCCCAGGCTCCGGGAAACTTGGGCCAACTGCCACAGCCCCAGGGCGAACCCGGGCTTGAGGCCGGTCAGTTGGAGGAGGTACTTTTGGGCGTCGGCCAGGGCCGCGCGGGACGAGCCCTGGGTGCGGATGCTTTTCCACTTGGATTGGTACAGGCAAAGCCGGGCCAGGCCCCACAGGATGTCCGGGTTGTCGGGGTGCGACTTGTTGAGCCCCTCCAGGTCGGACTTGGCGTTGAGGAACTTCCCCATTTGCTCCAGGGTGAGGGCCAGGTCCACCTGGACCTTCCAATCCTTGGCCGCCGCCAGGTAGTTTTGGTAGGCCGCCACCGCCCCCTCATAGTCGCCCCGGCTTTTGCGCAGGTCCGCCAGTTCCAGCCACAAGTCCTTTTGGTCCGGCTCTTCCTCCAGTTTTTGGAGAACCGCTTCCTCCAGGGCCCCGTTTTGCCCCTGGGCGAACATGCGGCCGATCTTCACCTGGAACGATTCGGCGAAAGCCGGGGAAAGGGAGGGGAAAAAATAAAGTCCAACGCAAAGGCAGGAAGACGCGAAGAAGAACTTTTTTTGATCCGCGGAAAAAGTCATTTTTTCAAAACTTTCTTCTGAATTTCGATGTTTCATGCCGATTTTTTAATCGGGGCCTCGACTTTTTCAAATGCTTGGGCCGCCCCTCACGAATTTTCAGAGGCGTCCAAAATTTTGGCGTGAAAATAAAAAAGCCCTTTTGGCCAAGCCAAAAGGGCCTCCGGCAAGGAAACATCCTTTTTTATTCCGTCTTCACTTCCCTCTTCTTACTTCTTGACCAGTTCCAGCTTCTTGGAGCCCAAGACCGCCTCGTCCCTCGAATACCAGTAGCCCGTGTTGTCGATGACTTCCAGGTTGGGGATGTAACGCTTCTTGAGGTAATCCAGCAGCTTGACAAGGGTGACGTGGGTGGAGACGTCCGAGGACCGGGCGGTAATGTTGGTATGGACCTGGTGGAGGATCTGCCGGGTCCCGGCCACCATCCCCCTTTGGAGCAGGTCGGCCGGCGCCTTCTCGTAAAAAATATGGGAAAGGTAGCCTTCCTTGTCGAAGGTCAGTTGGAGCGGGGACGTGGTTTTGTTGAGGGTCAACCGGATGCCCTTGAGGGAAAGCCGGGCGCCGGGGATTTCGCCTTCTTGGACGAAGACGTGGTCCACCATTTCATGGGACCAGCCGCTCACCTGGGCGATCTCGCGGAACTCTTCCTGGATTTCCCGGATGGCTTCCTGACTCTTGATCTTCCCGAAATAATGAATGGTCGTAGACATCCATCCCCTCCCGGTTACCGGCCCACCGCCTCAAGGAACATCTCCAGTTGGCCGTTTCGGGCGGCCACGGGTGGACGTTCCTCCGGTAGGTTCCGGAATAATTTTCTCAAATTTTTGCCGGCTTTGAATGAAACCTTCTTGTATGTAGGAAGGGCGATGGAAAGGTTCCGGGCCATATCGCGGCCCTTTTTGCCGGTGACAATTTTAGTCTGAAAAACCCCAAAATCCCTGATTTCAATCCGCTGGCCGTTTAAAAGGCCTTGTTCCATAGTGGAGAGAAGCCTTTTCACGACCACTTGCGCATCCGGCAGGGCAAGTTTAGTGGTCTTGGCGACTTCTCGCACTATATCTTGTAGGACCACCTTCATGAGTCGAATTATAGGCCTTATTTCAGGCTGAAGTCAACTTTCGGTAAAAGAATTAGTACGACCCTGTAAAAGATTTGTCGAGGGATCCCGCTTGGAAATTCCGCCACTTTTCTTCCCGGAAGGTCCGGTAGCGGCCATGCCCGTCGGCGTACAGTTCCAGCTCCACGGCCCCTTCCTTGGCGGTGGAAAGAACCACCGCTTCCGGCACCGCGGCTTGGTAGGCGGCCCGCGCCTTGGGGTAATCCCGCCAGTCGCTCAAAACCACGAAACGGGGGCGAAGGCCTTTGGCGCAAAGCGCGGGCTCCCCGGTGGACCGGCCGTGGTGGGGCGCCAGGAGCCAGTCCACCTTAGGGAAAGGCCGGTTGTCCTTCAATAACCGCAGGAGGCCTTCTTTTTCCAAATCACCCGGCAGGATCAAGTGGAACCCGCCGTAGGAAACGAGGGAAACCATGGAAAGGTTGTTGGCGCCGTTGCGGCGCGGGACGTAGGAAGCGGGCGGGTGGAGGACGGCGATCCCCACTCCCGGGAAGGAACGCACCTGGTCCCCTTCTTCCAGGCCGGACAAGGACGTGCCGCCGGCTTGAAGCAGGGCCTTCAACTTCCCATAGCTCTCACTGTCCGATTGGGCGCCCCGTCCCCCATAAGCCTCCGAGACCGGGTAAGCCGACACCAGGTTGACCAACCCGCCCGCGTGGTCCTCATCCGGGTGGGTGCTGAGTATCCCTTCGACCCTTTGGACGCCGATATGCCGCAAGTAGGCCACCATGGGGTTGTAACGGTCCGGCCCCTGCGTGGCCTTGCCGCCGTCCACCACCAGCACCTTCCCCTTGGGCGATTCCAACACCACCGCGTTACCGTGGCCCACGGCCAGGAACACCACCCGCAAGGGCCGGGTACGCAAGCCTTGCGCCAATCCCGCGCAGAGGGTGGCCGCGATAAAAAGCATCCAAGCCCGGCGCACCCCGCGCCGGCCTTTTTCAAGGAAGGTCTCTCGCCTTTTCCAATTCACGGAAGGTTGTTCGGGAACGGAACCCGGCCAGAAGAAATAGAAGGATGCGAGGAGCAAGGCATGGAAGGCCAGGACCCACGCCAAGGATGGGGACGCCACCACCCAGTCGGCCTTGGGAAGGCGGGCCAGGAGGCCGGCCAGGAAGGCGAGCAGCCTCAAGGGCACCTCGCAGGCCGCTCCGAAGAGCGTGCCCAGGGCCGGATGCAGGCAGGCCCCGGCCAGGAGTGTGAGGCCCCCGGCCGTGGCCAGAAGCGACAGGGGCACGATCATCAGGTTGGCCGGGACCGAATAAACGGCCGCCTGGTTAAAATCGTAAAGGATGAGGCAACCGACGGCCAACTGGGCTGCGGTGGTGGAGGCCGCCACGAGCGCCGCGGGCCGCCACAGGAAGGACAGTTTTTCCATCATCCGTGAAGCCGTGACCATGAGGCCGGCCGTGGCCAGGAAGGAGATTTGGAAGGAAAGGTCCTGCAGGACGAAGGGGTTGAGGAACACCAGCACCAGGGCCGTGGCCAGAAGCAGCCGGCCGCCGTGGATGCGCCTCTCGAAGAGGACCGCCAAAAGCGCCAGGGCCGAGAAAAGGCCCGCCCGGCAGACCGGCGGATTGGCGCCGGTCATGAGCACGAAAAAAAGCAGGGCCACGAGCGACAACCCCGCCGCGGTTTTGCGGCCCAACTGCAGCACTCGGAGGACCATGAAACAAAGGCCCGCGATGAAGGCCGTGATGAGTCCCGAAACGGCCAGGATATGGATGGTGCCGGTCAGGAAAAAGGATTCCACCATGTCCTCGGGCAGCGAAGCCCTTTCCCCCAATATCAGGCCGTCCAACAACGCGTTTTCCGGGTAAGGCAGGAAGCGGTAGAGGGTGTCCTCGGCATGGCGTTTCAAGGCGAAAGCCCACTTGAGGAGGAAGAAGCCCTGCGGGCCCTCCCTTGCGGCGGCGGGGTCCGACCGGGCCGGAGAGAACGCTCCCGGTCCGCCGGATTTCCGCCATTGGCCCGGCGAAACGTACATCACGTAAGCCACGCCCTTGGTCTTCAGGTAATGGGCGTAATCGAATTGTCCCGGGTTCAGGGCCGGCCGCGGGGCCTGGATCTTCCCCTCGATTTCCACAAGGTCGCCGTAGGAAAGGACCGCCTGGGGGGCCCCGGGGGACAGGCGGAAGGTGCAGCGCACCTTCATCGGCGGAAGCTTTCGATAGCCGTCATTGTCCCTCTGCGCCAAGGCTCCGGGAGACGGATGATGCGGGTTCGAAACATCACCCTCACCCCGGTCCCCTCCCCTTGGGGGCGAGGGTGGCAAGTCCCCCTTCTCCCTTCTTGAGGGGAGAAGGCCGGCTTGTCCCTCGAAGCCTCTAGAGCGAAGAGGGAGATGAGGGTGCGGTTGCTTTTGAGGAGGAACCGTTCGACCTGGGCCGGGGCCAAACATCCCGACGAGCGTGCAGACCGCCCGGACCTCCTTCACGAAGGGCTGGTAGGAGCCGCCCGCCCTGCCCGTATCGTGGCTTCCCTGCGCGTGGCCGAAAAGAAGCTGCGGTTCCTCGCACACGTAAACGCGGAAAAGACCCTTTTGGGGATAGGGGAAAACCGCTTGTTGGTGTTGGTACGCCTTTTCGGCGAGGAAAAACCGCAGTCCGAAGAGCGCCGGCAGGAACAGGATCAAAAAGGTCTTTTTCATAGGGCCCCGCATAGACGGCTTCAAAGAATCGTTCCTGCCCACGGGGGCCCCTTCCTACGGGGTTCATCGAAGCTGGGCGGGAACCTCGCCCTTGAAGGTGATGAACCCGAAACCCGAGACGTCCACGTTGTCGCCGTTGAAGGTCCGCACCACCTCGATCTTGAGGAAGTACTTCCCCTTGGCGTACTTGGTGGTCCTGGCGGTGTACCAAAAGGTGCGGCGGGCCCTTTTCCAGGCGCCGTCCACCCGAACGCCGGAGTCGGAGAACTTGAGCGTGAATTCCAGGGGCCGGCCGAAGTCCTTGTCCATCCGTTGGAGCACCTTGGCCACATCCTCCGGTCCCCGCACCTGCCCTTCGAACCCCACGTCCAGCCGGTCGCTCAAGTCCTTGCCGTCGCCGTGGAGGATGTCTTTCATGGCGCCGTCGCTCATGGCCTCGGCTTTGGCG
>JAICXI010000374.1 GCA_025980505.1 bacterium
CGGCACCAACATCATCCCCACCCAGTGGCTTTCCGAGTACGGGGCCTCCCAGGCCCGCCGGGACGTGAAGATGATGAAGGACGCCCATTTGAACGCCGTGCGGGTGCACGCCCACGTGAACCGGAAGGAATTTTACGAGGCCTGCGACGAGGCCGGCCTCTTCGTGTGGCAGGATTTCGCGCTGCAATGGAGCTACGAGCGCACGGACGCCTTCACGCGCAACGCCTGCCGGCAGATCAAGGAGATGGTGCGGCAGTTTTACAACCACGCCTCCATCCTGGTCTGGTGCTGCCACAACGAGCCTTCGGTCAACCGGGACGAGCTGGACCCCGTCCTGGCCCGCGCCGTGCGGGAAGAGGACGACAGCCGTTTCGTGGACGAGGCCAGCGACTTCCGCTACCACCCCTATCCCGGCTGGTACTGGGCGGATTCGGCCTTGAAGGACCTGCCGGGGGGAATCGGCCCCGATTCGACCTTTTATTCCGAATTCGGCGCCCAGGCCCTGCCGGAGGCGTCCACCTTGAGGAGGATGTTCGGCCCCCGGGAGCTCTGGCCGCCCGATTGGGAAAAATGGGCCCTGCACGACTTCCAGTATTTCCAGACCTTCAACGTGGCCCAAATCGACATGGGCAAGTCCCTGGAGGAATTCGTGGAAAACAGCCAGACTTACCAGGCCCGGCTGGTCAAGGATTACATCGAAAGCATCCGGGCGCGGAAGTACAAGCCCATGAACGGTTATTTCCATTTCATGTTCGCGGACTGCTGGCCTTCCATCACCTGGAGCGTGGTGGATTATTTCCGAAAGCCCAAAAAGGGCTATGGGGCCCTGGCCGTGGCCTCCCAGCCCCTCCTGCCCCTGGGCCGGCCCCTGGTGCGGCGGTTCAACCGCGGGGACGTGTTCAGTTGGGGCAAATCCCTCCTGAAGGACCTGAAGATCATCAACGACTTCCCCTACGGCTTGAAGGGATTGAGGGTGGAACTGCGCATCCTGGACCCGAAGGGCAGGGCGTTGTTCAAGGAAAGGGGGACCTGCAGCGTGCCGGCGGACTGCGTGGCCGAACCCTTCCAAACCGTGGAAAGGTTCAACCACATCAAGGGTTTTTCCATTCCAACCCGGGCCGCTTATGGGACCTACCGCATCGAAACCCGTATCCTGAAGGGCGGGAAGGCGGTGGCCCACAACGAGCAGGAATTCGAGGTGGTGCCCAAGAAGCTGAAGCCTTGAACCCGAAGCGAACCCAAAGCCGACACGAAGACTCGAAGAACGGCGGAAAGGGAGTAAATGAAAAAGAGAATTTCATCCGCGCCATCTTCGGTGCTTCTTCGAGCCTTCGCGGCTTCGCGTTGGATGTTGGTGTTTTTTATATCGGCCGGGTTGGCCTTCGCCGGCGGGGTCAAGATCCTGCGCAACGTGCCCTCCACCTTCGTGTACCCGGCCGACGGCTTCCTGCCCTTCGACGTCCACCGCGGCACCCAGACCCTGCTGTCCCTGATGCTTCCGGGCTGTTCCTTCTCCGACCCCCGGGGCGTGGCTTGCGCGCTGCTGAAAACCGACCATGATCCCCGCCAACCGCAAAACGACGTGGTGGTGACCTGCGTGGGCGTCAATTCGGGGGCCGACGAGATCATCTACAACGTGGGATTGAAGGACATCCGCCGGTTCGGAAGCCCGGGCCGGGGCGAGAAACAGTTCCGGAATCCCACGGGCGCGGCCATCCATCCCGACGGCCGGGTGGCGGTGGCGGACACGGGCAACAACCGCATCGCCTTGCTCCACCACGACGGCCTGCGGCTGGAATGGGTCCGGGCGGTGGGCAAGGCCGGAGACGGGCCGGGCGAGTTCGAGGGCCCCCTGGGCGTGGCTTACGACTCCCAAGGCGACCTTTACGTGGCCGATACGGGCAACAACCGCATCCAGGTCATGGACCCCCAGCGCCATTTCCGGGTGTTGGACACGCCGCCCCTGGACGGCCCTTCCGCCATCGCGGTCATCGACGCCCACGAAGCCTGGACTTTTTACCAACAGGGGCCTTACGCCAACCGCCTGGCGGTGATCGACCGCAAGGGCACCCGGCTCCAGACCCTCACCTTGGACGGCCGGCCCCTGGCCCAGGCCACGGCGGACCAAATGCCGGACCCGCCCGTCCAATTGTGGGGCTGCGCCTTCGACTACTATGGCAACCTGGTGGCCACGGACTTCGCCGCATCGGCCCTGAGGAAATTCGACAAGGACCTCCATTACGTGGTGACCTTCGGCGGGCCGGGCGGGGAGGACTTCCAATTCAACGAACCACGCGGCATCGCCATCAACCACCAATTCGGCCAGATACTGGTGGCCGAAAAGGAAAGCGTGCAGTATTTTTGGAACGGGGCGGACGCGGTCAGCTTGAAGGCGGAGGAGACGGATAAGGGGTTCCGGTTCCCTTTTTTCCTCACCGAGCGGGCTTTCGTGGACGCGGATATCCTGGACCAGGCGGGGAACCCGGTGACCGCGCTGGCCAAGAACCAGGACTTGGAGCTGGGGGATTGGAACCTCGCCTGGACCCCGGCCCCTTCCCTTGGCAAGGGCGATTATTCCCTGCGCTTAAGGGTCATGGCCACCTATTCCTCGCGGGAGCGCATCGCCAAGGAAATCACCTTGCCGGTGGTCTATAAATAATGAAGGGGGAGCGGATGGGAATCGCGCGGTGGCTGGTTTTGGGGGTGATGCTTTCGGTCCTGGGGGCCGCTTGTTCCCCCCCAAGCTCGGAGCCGCCTGTCCCCGAACTGGATTACGCCAAAGCC
>JAICXI010000119.1 GCA_025980505.1 bacterium
CCTGTAAATTCTATGCCTCAGGCCAATGGTAAGCGCGGGAGCACTTATTGACTGAGAACGCGTTGTTTGTGCGATAGCAAATATTCGATTGCCTGCCGATTCGCACACCTTACCGACTCGACACCTACAACGCAAAGATCGCCCAGAAAAGGGAAGCGGGGGATGAGGACATTTATCCCATGTATTACATCGTGGTGCTGGTGGATGAGTTGGCGGACCTGATGATGGTCGCCAAGGACCAAGTGGAGGAATCCATCACGCGGCTCGCCCAAATGGCCCGGGCGGTCGGCATCCATCTGGTCCTTGCCACCCAGAGACCATCGGTGGAGGTCATCACCGGCATCATCAAGGCCAACTTTCCAAGCCGTATCGCCTTTCAGGTCGCCTCCAAGGTCGACTCCCGAACTATCCTGGACATGAACGGCGCGGAAGCCCTTTTGGGCCGGGGCGATATGCTCTACCTCCCCCCGGGAGCCCCCAAACCCTTGCGGCTCCAGGGGGCCTATGTTACGTTGGAAGAAATCGAGCGGCTGGTGGATTTCTGGAAATCCCAGGGCGGGCCCCAATACTCGGCGGACCTTTCGGCCTCCAAATCCCGGGAAGTCGTCACCGAGGATTCCCAGGACGAGTTGTACGACGAGGCCGTGGAAATCGTGGCCCGGGCCAAGCAGGCGTCCACTTCGCTTCTTCAACGACGCCTGAAAGTAGGCTACAGCCGGGCCGCCCGGCTGTTGGACGACATGGAAATGCGGGGGGTGGTGGGCCCGGCGGACGGGAACAAGCCCCGCAAGATCCTCGCCTTGGGCGCGGGCGTGGGCGAACCGCCGATGGAAGAGGATGAGGAGACCCTTGATGAAAAACCGGATTAAGGCGGTTGTCGGCGGTGGACGTTCAGCCGTCAGCCAAGGCCTTGCTTTCAGCATTCTTTTGCTGGTTGGGGCCGCCGCCGTTGGGGCGGCCGGCGCTCCGAAAGACCTTTCGGTGGCGGAAGTTTCAAAGAAAGTGGAGGGGGCCCAGGCGGCCATCCAGGACGTCCAAATGGACCTGAACATGGAAATGAAGGACGCCCTTTCGGGCGCCCAACAGCAAGTCCAGGGGGCCATCAAGATCAAATCGCCGGACCTGGTTTATGTCCATTACACCAAGCCCACGGAGCAATTCCTTTACGTGGGCGGCAACCTCATGCAAATGTACCAGCCGGACCAAAAGATGGTCTACCAACAACACAGCGATAAGACCCATGGCGCCGAGCCCGTTTACCTGGGCGTGGGGAAGGAACTGAAAAAATACATCGCCGTCAGCCGGGTTTCCATCATCAAGAATTCGGACAGCGAGGTGGGGCTGCTTTTCATCCCCTTTTCGGACAACGCAGGGTTCGACAAGATGAAGGTGTATATCCATAAAAAGGATTGGTGGCCCTATCAGATGGAAGTGGAGACCCCCTCCATGACCACGAAGGCCAGGTTTTCCAATTTCACCTTCAACAAGGGGCTGAAGGCCGATTTGTTCCGGTTCACCCCGCCCAAGGGCGCGCAAGTGGTGGACGGGTCCGTGTTTTAAAAAAGAAGGGCCCCGGGGAGCGGGGAAGGCGGGAAAAGATCCTCCGGCGGACGGAGGTGATGGCGGAGTGAGGCCGAAAGCGGCCTCCTTCGAAAAGTCTTCGAAATAGAAGGGGCGTTGAATGAGCTTAGGGTCGGAACTGAAAAAAGCCAGGGAAGCCAAAAAAATATCGTTGGAAACCATTTCCAAGCGGACCAAGATCCCGCCCAAGTATCTGGAAGCCCTGGAAGAAAACCACTACGACGTCTTTCCCTCCCACACCTACACCAAGGGGTTCATCCGGGCCTACGCCAAGGTGGTGGGGTTGGACCCCCTGGTCCTGACGCGCCAATTCAACGCCGAAAACCAGCCGCAGGTCGTCCGCATCGAACCCCGGAACGCCGAAGCCGAACTGGAAAAGAACCTCGGCTGGCGGCCGACGTTGGACCGGCCCCCGGTTTTCCGCCGGCAGGACGCGGAAGCCGACTTGAACCCGGAAATAGCGGACGAACAATATTCCGAGCCCATCCAACACGAGCCTTCCGTCATGCGGCGGCGGGCACTGTTGTTGCGGAAAATCAAATGGGGCGAATGGGCGGGCCGCGCTGGCATGGTTCTGGCGGCGGCCGTTGGGGCGGCGGCCGTCCTTTACGGCGGTTACCGGCTCTTGTCCAAGGTCCAGTGGGGCGGCTCCAAGACGCAGGCCGCCGCGTCCACGGCTTATGCTTCCATCCCGGTGGCCGACAAATACCAGCACTTGGTCCTCAAAGGGTTGGATAAATCCTGGGTGCTGGTCACCATGGACGACGGCCAGTCCAGCTCGGAAGTGGACCTGGACCAGGGCGAAACCAAAACCTATAAGGCGCTTAAAAGCTTCAAATTGAGGCTGGGCAACGCCGGCGGCGTGGACGTCCAGTTCAACGGCAAGCCCTTGGGGATTTTGGGGACGGAAGGCCAGGTGGTGGAAATCATGCTGCCGTCGGGCGCGAAAACGGCTTCCTCGGACAATTCGGCGGACGATTCATCCGACGGCGGGACTTAAAACCCGAATTTGAACGACGGGCGTAAAATTCCGTCAAGCGCACCGCCGGATAAAAAACATCCGGCACGAAGGAAGGGTCCGCTTCTGGAAAGCCGGCCGGCGGATCCCGGAAATCCATCGGGGCCCGAACTTTAAAAGGCTGTTTTTTGTGTCTTCGTGTTGGATTGATTCCGTTGCCTGAATCGATGCGATTTTTGAATTCCCCGAGGTTAAAATGGCGGACACCTATTCCTTCGACGTGGTTTCGGAAGTGGACCTGCAGGAAGTGGACAACGCGGTCAACCAGTCCATGAAGGAAATCTCCCAACGCTACGATTTCAAGGGCAGCATCAGCAAGATCATCCTCAACAAGGCGGGCAAGGAACTGGAAATCGTCTCCGACGACGAAACCAGGCTCAAGGCCGTGGTGGACGTGCTCAAAGGAAAGTTCGTGAAGCGCAACATTTCACCCAAGGCGCTGGATTTCCAGAAGCTGGAGTCGGCCTTCAGCGGCACGGTCAACCAGAAGGTCAAGATCGTCAGCGGCCTTCCCATGGAGGCGGCCAAGGACATCGTCAAGCGCATCAAGGATTCCAAACTCAAGGTGCAGGCGGCCATTGTGGATGAAAAGGTACGGGTTTCGGGCAAGTCCAAGGACGACCTGCAGCAGGTCCTGCAGTTGCTGCGCTCCGCCGCCGACATCAAGATCGCCCTCCAGTTCAACAATTACCGCTGAAAAAGAAGCAGGTTCCAATGCCGCAAACGCCGGTCCCCGATTCCCATGGCGAGGTTTACCAAGAGGCCTGGAAAGCCAGCCTGGCCCTTTGGCCGCTCCTTTTCCTCGAGTTCGTTTTCGCCTTGCTCCGCTACGCGGTGTTCTTCATCTGCGCGCTGGCCCTTTTCGGCCCCTTGGTTGAAAAGTACGGCAAGGAGCTGGCGGATGCGGCGGACAAGGGCCAAGCCGTCGATTGGACCCCCCTGCTGGCGGACCTGGCCGCGCTGGCCTCCAAGCCTTCCTGGATGGTCCTGGCGGCGGGTGTGATCCTGCTTTATGCCACCTGGTGGTGCCTGCTGTCGGCGCTCCTGGACGGGGGGATGTTCCGGTCCCTTTGGGCGCATTGGGAGACGGGCGAACCCTTTTCGCTCACGGCCTTTTTCCGGGACGCCATGCATTTTTTCATCCCCATGATCTGGCTGCAGGTTTGGCTTTCCCTTTACCTGCTGATCCCCCTGCTGGGGATTTCCGCCTTGTTCAGCCTGGTGGTGGGGCTGCTGGCCCTCACGGGGTTCAACACGGCCGCAATGGCGGTTTGCGCGCTGTTGCTGGGGTTGCCCCTGTTGTTCTTGTCGGTGGCCGCCGCGGTGGTCTTCGCCGTTTACTTCCTGGCGGCCCAGGCGTCCGTCACCCGGGGGCTCCCAACGCGGCAGGCCTTAAGGGAAGCCTGGACCCTGTGCCGGGCCAACCGTTGGCGCTTGACCAAGGGACTGGGCCTTGTTTTCCTTGTTTACATGGCCGCCAGTTTCGGATTCCGGGTGTTTTTCGGGATATTGGGCCTGTTGCCCGTCCTCGGCCCCCTCTTTTCCTTGCTGGGAATGGTGGCGGGAATGGCCCTGGCCCTTTTCCTGGGGCTTTACCTGCCGTCCTTGACGGTGGTTTTTTTCCGGGAAGGGAAGCTTTCCAATTGAACTTGATCCAGGTCCGAGGCTTCCTTTTGGGCTCCATCCCTTTCGCCGAAGCGGATAGGATCGCCCAGCTTTATACGCTCCAATTGGGGAAGGTGAAAGCCGTGGCCAAGGGCGTCCGGAAACCCCGCAGCCGCCTGGCGTCCTCCATGGATCTTTTCACCGAATCGGGTTTTTCCCTGCATAAGAGGGCCCACAGCGAATTGTACGTCCTGACCCAAGCCAAGGTCCTGCACGGCCATTCGGAACTGAAGGCGGATTTCCCGGCCCTCACGTCCTTGCAAGTCCTGGCCGACATGCTGGAAAAGGCCATCCACGACACCGAGCCCCATCCGGAAGTTTATTCACTCCTCCAAGAAACCCTGTTGGCCCTCGGCAAGGGCCGGGAAGGTAAGGAACTGTTCCTCGCGGCCTTTGCTTTGAAGCTCCTGGAGCTTTTGGGTTATCCCCTGGAATTGGACCTCTGTGCCGGGTGCGGTTCCTCCCTCCGGAGGAAAAAGGCCCATCTTATCCCCCATCGGGGCGGGGCCCTTTGCGAATCCTGCTTCCCCGCGGGACCCAAGCGGCTCCAAGCCTCTCCCGCGGGAATGGAAATCCTTAAAAAAATCAGGTCGCTGCCCATGGGGAAGGTCCATGTTGTTAAACTGCGCCCGGCCCTGCTGAGGGAGTTGTTCCTGACGGTCCTGGAATACCTGCAACGCACGATTGAAAAGCGGCTTCAAACGGTGGATTATTACCTGAAAGTGATGCCGGCCACGCCATGATCATCGTTTTAATGGGTGTGGCGGGATCGGGAAAAACAACCCTCGGCCAAAAGCTGGCCCTGGCGCTCGGCTGCCCCTTTTACGACGCGGATGATTTTCATCCCGGGGCCAACAAGGAAAAGATGGGCCGCGGGGTCCCTTTGACGGACGGGGACCGCCAACCCTGGCTTGAAATTTTGGCCGGCCGGATGAAAGAATGGGAAGGGAAAGGGCCGGTGACGGTCCTGGCTTGTTCGGCCTTGAAACAAAGGTACCGGGACAGGCTTGCGCGGGAGGTTCCCGTGCGTTGGGTTTACCTCAAGGGGGAGCCCGGACTTTTGCGCCAAAGGCTTGAAGCGCGGCAAGGCCACTATGCCAAGGCCGCCTTGTTGGAAAGCCAGTTGGCCGCCTTGGAGGAGCCCTCGGACGCCCTCACCCTGGAGGTCGACCGGCCGGCGGACTTCCTCGTGGACGGGTTGGTCCAAAAACTGAAGGAGTCCTGAATGTATTCGGAAGGAACGGGAAAATGGGTCCTGGGCATTTTCGCCGCCATTTTCCTGGCGATCACGGCTTGTTTTCCCCACCAGGTCCTGTTTGTCTTCCAGTTTCTATTCGAGTTGGTGGTCCTTAATTTAAAGCCCTTTTTTCAGGACTTGTTTAAAACCCTTGCCCAACATTGGCCCTTTTAAAACCCCACCGGGCCGCCTTTCCCTTACAAAATCATAAAAAATCTTGATGTTGATTTGTTTTTGCTTATACTTGACTTTCTTGTCAACTTTGCCGAAAGTTGATCAAGAACCTTTTAAAAGCTTGTTTTCAAGGAGTTTTAGGTGAAGTTTTCCTCCACCGAAGAATATGGCCTCAGGTGTCTGCTCCAAATGGCCAAAAAAGGGCCGAACGGCACCACGACCATCATGGAACTGGCCCACAAGGAAGACCTGACCCCGGCTTACGTGGCTAAGATCATGAGCATCCTGAGAAAAGGGGGCCTGGTGCAAAGTATCCGCGGCCAAAGCGGCGGCTACCAGCTTTCCCGGCCGCCCCAGGAGATCAATGTGAACGAGGTCCTGGAAGCCCTGGGCGGTAAGTTTTTCTCCCGGGAGGAATATTGTTCGACCCCCACGGCGGTGCACGAGTCCTGTATCCACACCATGGATTGCGCCATCCGGTCCCTGTGGCTGGGGCTCTCAATGCAAATGACGGGTTACTTGAGGACGTGCAGGCTTTCCGACC
>JAICXI010000035.1 GCA_025980505.1 bacterium
CTCATTGAAAAGGGGAACGTGGAGCCCCAATTTCCCGTCAAGAACCTGAAGGCCGGACTGCTGGTGATGGAAGGCCAGTCCTTCCAGGTGACCGTGCCGCCCACCCGGAAAAGCGAAATGCCGGCCCAACCCCTGCCCCTGGATATTGTGTTCGAGGACGGCCACATGCTGGTGCTCAACAAGGCGGCGGGGTTGGTGGTGCATCCGGGCGCGGGCAACCCGGACCAGACCCTCTTGAACGCCTTGATCGCGCATTGCCCCGACCTCGAGGGCGTGGGCGGAGTCCAGCGGCCGGGGCTGGTGCACCGCCTGGACAAGGACACCTCCGGGCTGTTGGTGGTGGCCAAGACCGATAAGGCTTACCGGAGCCTGGTGCGGCAATTGCGGGGACGCAAGTTGGGCAGGGAATACCTGGGGATCGTGAAGGGAACCGTGGAGGGGCGCGGCACGGTGGACGCGCCCATCGGCCGGCATGTGACCGCCCGCAAGAAAATGGCGGTCAGGGCCGAGGGCGGGAAGCCAGCCGTGACGCATTTCAGGGCCCTGGAGTCCAACGAGAAGGCTTCCTTCCTCCTGCTGAAACTGGAAACGGGCCGGACCCACCAGATCCGCGTCCATATGGCCTACATCCACCACCCCATTTGGGGGGACGGGGTTTACGGGGGAGGCGGGGAAGGCGCGGCCCGGCAGATGCTGCACGCCTTCCGGATTTCGTTCCAGCATCCCGAGACCGGGAAGGTCGAGGCTTTCGCAGCCCCCCCGCCCCAGGATTTTGTGGACTGCCTTTCCTCGCTTCAAATCCCGCCGCCGGCGTGGAGTGGGGTGGTTTGGGAGAAACCCCAGTGACCCGGAAGGGGGGCCTGGACCAGGGCTTGAAGCAGGTTTTCCAGGCCGCCTTGCTTTTCAAAATCGGCGTCTTTTCAACCATCCTCCTGGGTTTTTTCTTCCCCTTCCAGTCCGCCAACTTTGAGGCCAATTTCCACTTCCCGCCGGGGGCCGGCCCGGATTGGTCCACGCACTTCAAGACCTGGGACGCCCAACACTACCTTTTCCTCGCCGAAGAGGGCTATCATCCGGCACAACAAAGCGACGCTTTTTATCCGCTCCTTCCTTTTTTGATTCGCGGATTCCGTTTTTTGTTTTTCCAAAGCGGCCTGCTGACGGGGTTGTTTCTCTCCAACTTCCTTTCGTTCGCCGCCCTGGCCTACCTTTACGGGCTGGTCAAGGGAAAGCATGGGGAGAAGACGGCCCTGCTCACCTGCCTCTTTCTCATGGCTTTTCCAACGGCTTTTTACATGGACCTGGTTTATGCCGAATCCCTCTTCCTGGCGCTGGCCCTCGGCCTTTTTTATTACCTGGATCAAAGGAAGCTCCCGGCCGCCGCCGTTTGCGCCTTTCTCCTGCCGCTCACCAGGCCCACGGGACTGCTGGTGTGGATAGCCGCCCTGGCCTTCCTTTATTTCAACCGGAAGCCGGAAAAGGGCGCTCCTGTCCGGGAGGCGCTGGCCTTGTCCCTGGCTTTCGCGTCCGGCTTGGGGCTGGGATTGGCGGGGATGGCGTTTTTCACCGGGGATGCCCTGGCGGAATTCCACGCGCAACGGTTTTTCATGTCGGGTTACGGCGTGGGCCAATTGCTCCATCCCCTGGACTGGTTCCGGGCGAACTTTATCCAGGTCCGGTATTCCTGGATGGGATTTGGGACGGGTTTGTTGGACAGGGCGTTCTTCGTCCTGTCCCTGGCGGGTTTGGCGCTGGGTTACCGGCTGTTGGAGAGGCCTTATTTCATCTACGCGGTGGTTTTGTGCCTCGTCCCGGCGCTTTCGGGCGATTTGGCCTCTTACTGCCGTTACACGGTGGCCTTGTTTCCGTTGTTCATCGTGCCGGCCTTAAGGTTCCAGCGCCATGCCCGCGCCATCCTGGCGATCAGCCTTCCGGTCCAAGGGGCCCTGGTTCTGGCCCACTCCTTGAATTATTGGGTGGGGTAAAGCCTTACGGGGCGGAAGTCGGGACGGTTTTGGAGGACTTGGCGGCCTGGGCCGCGGCGGTTTCCCGCCATAACCGGGCCAGCCCGTGCCAGAGGCTTTTCCTCAAGGTCAGGCGGTAAACCGAGTTTTCCGGGAGGGCCTCCATCAAGCGCCCATGGGCCTTGCCCAGGTGGTGGTAGGGCATGCCGGGGAAAAGATGGTGGACGGCATGGTACCGCAGGCCCACCGGGGCCCAAAGGCCCGTGGTGATGGGATTGCCCGGCACGGTCACCGAGTCCAGGAACTGCTCGGAAAATTCAAGCACGTGGTGCGCGGGGTTGCGGTAGCAATGGGTGGCGCCGATGGTGCGCAGTCCGTTGGTCAGGAGGATCAGCGTGGCGACCAGGTACCAAAGAACCAGGGCCTTCCAGGGCAAGATCCCTTTCCATAAAAGAAAAGCGAAAGAGGCGGCGTAAAGAAAGGCCGCGAATTCCTGCAGCCGCCACCAGTTTCCGTCCCTCTCCTGGGGCGCGGGCCTTTTCCACTCGGGGTCGATGGACAAGGAGGACAGGTACTCCCAAAGCATTTTCCGCAGGGGCGGGATGAAATAAGAAAGGGGGGCCAAAAGGAAGCGCGCCGTGAAAACAAGGGGCACCACCAGCATGGTCAGGAAGAACAAGACGATCCTCGCGCGGCCGGCCAGGACAAAGGGAAGGTATTCCCCGTCGTCCTTGGTGCCGTACATTTTTTGCTTGTGGTGGTCGATGTGGACCCCCATGTAAGTGAAGGAGGGGACCATGAAAGGGAGGCCGCAAAGGAGGTTCCAAACGATGCGGAAAACCAGGAACGAATCCTTTTTCAAATGGGTCAGCTCGTGGATGAAGATGACCGCCCGATAGAGGCAGGCCACCGAGACCGCCAGGCAAAGGATCTGGCGGGAGGAAAAATCAGGGGATCGAACGGCCAGGACGAAGGCCGTCCAGCCCAAAAGGGCGTTGAACAAGAGGTCGGCCCAGTAAACGAAGGGGTTGGGCTCGAAAAGATCCTCGACGATTTTTTTGGCTTCCACCATGGGGAAAAAGGATTTTTCGTTTGTCATAGGGGCCTTCGCTTGAAAGTTTCGAGTTGGAGGCGCCGGGTTCCCTGTTTCGGAAGCTTTTGAACCCCGGATTCCGAAACGCCGCTTAAAGAAGAAGAACCCAAAACCGAAAACCCACTCGGGGGTGGAGTTTAGCGGAATTCGGGCTTGTTTGGAAGTGGGACGGCCGGTTCCTCTTTCAACGAAAGGGCCAAGGAAGCGGCCAGGAAAAGGGTTAAAGCCAGGACCAGCATGCCGTTTTCGAAATGATGGGTGGTTTCCTTGACGAAGCCCACCAAGGTGGGCCCGACGAACCCGCCGATATTTCCAACGGAGTTGATCAAGGCGATACCGCCGGCCGCGGCCGTGCCGCTGAGGAAGTCCGTGGGGAAACCCCAGAAGGGCCCCAAGGTGCTCCAAATGCCGGTGGCCGTCACGCAAAGGGCCAGAAAGGCCAGGGTGGGATGGTGGGCCTGGCAAAGGGTTCCCGCCAGGAGGCTTAAACCGGCCGCCGTCGAGCTGAGGGCCACATGCCATCGTTTCTCGCCCCTTCGGTCGGAATGGCGGGCCACCGCCACCATGCCCACCGAAGCGCACAGCCAGGGTACGGCCGAAAGGATGGAGACCTTCACGTTATCCAGCCCCGAGAAATTTTTCACGATTTGCGGCAGCCAGAAGGAAACGCCATAAAAGCCGACCACGATGGAAAAGTAAAGAAGGCAAAGGCGCAGGACCCTGGGGTTGCCGAGGGCTTCCGCCAGGGTGAAAGGGTGGCGCCGCTGTTTGGCCGAGTTTTCGGCCCTTATTTCCCCCGCCAACCACCTCCGTTCCGCCGGCCGGAGCCAGCGGGCTTCCCCGGGGCTGTCGGTTAAGTAAAATAAAGTCACGAAACCCAGGACGACCGTCGGGATACCCTCCGCCAGGAAAAGCCATTGCCAACCCTTCAAGCCGGCCGGGCCGCCCATTTTCAGGAAAAGGGCCGAGAGGCCCCCCCCGAAGGCGCCCGCCAAGGCAGTGGACGTGAGGAAAAGCGCGAAGGCCCGGGAACGCTCCCGCGCGGGAATCCAGCGGCTGATGTAATAAATGATGCCCGGGAAAAAACCGGCTTCCGCCGTCCCCAAAAGGAAGCGCAGAAGGTAAAAACTAAAGGGGCTCTTCACGAATATCATGGCGGAGGAAACCAACCCCCAGGTGACCATGATGCGGGCGATCCACCGGCGGGCGCCGACCCGGTCCAGCACCAGGTTGCTGGGGACCTCGAAAAGGACGTAACCCAAGAAGAAAATGCCGACTCCCAGGCCGTAAACCGCGTCGCTGAACCCCAGGTCTTCCTTCATCTGCAGGGCGGCGAAGGCCACGTTGAAGCGGTCCAGGTAATTGAGGATGTAGCAGGCGAACAAGTAAGGGACGATCCGGCGGGTGACTTTGGACAGCACGGCTTGCGGGTCCATCGGGCGGCCTTTCGCTGAAGATGATGGGAAATAGCCCCTCTGCTGAAAATTCAAACCGGCCGCAAAACGGCCCTCTAATAGTTCCGGAGGCCCTCCAGCATCCGCGTGGTTTCAGGGTTGCCGGGGTCCAAGGCGAAGGCCTTTTGAAGGCATAGCTTTCCCAGCTTATAGCGGCCCAGGTGCAGGTTGGCCACTCCCAAGTTGTAGAAAATCTCCGCGTAACCCCCGCCCGCGCGGCGCAGGCACTCGGCGAAGAGGTGGTCGGCCGTTCCGTAGTCCCCGTAATGAAGGGCGAAAAGCCCCTCGCTCATCAAACCCATGGGGTAATCCGGGGGACGGACGAAACCGGAAAACCAGGCCCCCCAGCGGGAGGGGCGGGTTTCCCGGACCAAGTTGATCTCATCCGCCGGGTCCGGCGCCGGGCCGTCCGGGCCCAAGAGGCTGGAAAAGGCGAAGGCCGGCACCCGGGGGGCGTAGTCCTTGCGGGCATAGAGGGCCGTGGCCCCGTCGGCGTAAATAAGCCTCCAGTCGGACATGAATTTCAGCTGGACGGCCCAGGGCACGGCGTCGTTGTAGGGCAGGGCGATGAGTTGGGGTTGGTAATGCAGGACCAGCCCTTCCAAGCCGCCGGCCCTGAAGCTTTGCCGGTATTCCCCGTACAGCCCCGGGCTTATCACCTGCTGGCGGCCGTCGATGAAAACGGGATGGGCCCATTGCCAGATCAGCCAGTCGCCCATGCCGATGTAGTTGAGCATCCGGCCGTCCAAATGGTTTTGGTTCAGGAAGTCCACGGCTTTAACCGGCACCCGCAGTTCCTCCAGGCCCAGGCCCACGCGGGCCTGCCTCCGGTCCGAAACGTAATAAGCGCCAGTGGCCACCCGCAGGCACAACAACAGGAGCGCCAAGGCCGCGAAAAGGGACGCTTTCCCCGAGCGGGAAAGGAAAAGATCCGCGCTTTTCAGACGGGGGCCGGAAGAAGCCCAATCCTTCCAGCCTTCCGCCCAAAAGGGGACCGCCACCAGGAGGAAAAGGGGGATGTTCCGGTAAGCCATGCAGGAAAGCCCGAAAAAGGAAAGGGCCAGGATCCATTCGTGGATTTTCCTTTGGCGCCAAGTGGTTGCGAAGACCCAGGCCAGGGACAAGCTGAAGGCGAAGTAAAGAAACAACGGGAGGTTCCAGTCGACCTTGAGGTTTTGGTTCGCCAGGAAGCGCAGGGGCGGCACCAGGTCCGAATTGGCGCTGTACTGGAATTGGGAAAAATAAAGGAACGGCAGGCCCCAAAGCTTCAAGCCGTAGGGGTTGAGGAGGCTTGCGGCCACGGAAAGGCCGCAGAAGGCCAGGAGCTGTTTGTCCGCCTTCCGCTGGTGGACCCAGGAAACCAGGCCATAGGCCCCCATCATTCCCCATCCCAGGATGAACAGGCCTTCGGTGTTGGCCCAAACCCATTGAAGAAGGGGAAGGGCCCAAAGGGGGCTTTTTTTACGCCGCAGGCGCAGTTCCAGCACCCACAAGGTGAGGCTCAAGAGGACCCACGAAGCGATTTCCGACCGCAGGAAAAACCGGCGTTCCAAGGCAAGGGCGGACGCAACGCCCAGCAGGCAAGCCAGCCAGGGCGGAGTGGACGCCAGTCCCAGCCGAAGGCCCAAAAGCAAAAAGACGGATAAGACCGCCAAGGTGGCGGCGAGGGAGAGGCCCTTATAACCGGCGCAACGGTACAAAAGATAAAGTCCCGTTTGATAAAGGACCTTGCCGTCCAAGTAATCGTTTTGGCCGCAGGTATAGGTGAAGGCGTCCTTTTGGGGGAAAGAGCGGTGTTCCAGGATCCATTGCCCCGTCTTGAGGTCGGTTCCCAGGTCGTAATTGCCGATGGGGGTGGTGGCAAGCAACGCCACCAGGAGGAGGCCGAGGGCCAAGGGAAAGGCCCAGGGGCCGGGTTTGCCCGGGAGGACGGAAGGCGTGGTTTCGCTCATAGGCGGGGCAGGCTTTTCAGGGCTTGGGGGACGGCCGGGTTGGCGGGGTCCAATGCGCCGGAATATTCCAGGCACCGGCGTCCCTGGTCCAAGTCCCCCAGCCTCAGGTTCGCCACGGCCAGGTTGTAAAAGACCTCCCCATAGTCGCCGTTGGTCCGGCGGAAACCTTCCATGAGCAGGTCCCGCGCGGCTTCCACCTCACCCACCTTCAAGGCGAAAAGTCCCAGGCTGAAATCGCCCATGGCGTAGGTCTGGGGACGGTAAAAACCGCGTATCCAGGTCAGGAACCGGGAGGGTTTCAAGCCTCCCAACTGCGCCCCCAGGGAAGGGCCGGTTTCCGCGGGAACCCGCCTGGATTCCAGGAAACCGGGAAATGAAAGCGCTGGAATTTGGGGGGCGTAATCCCGCCGGGCATAAAGGGCCGAACAGGAGTCCAGGTAAACCAGGCGCCAGTCGGAAAAGTGGCGCAATTGTTCCACCCATTGGGGCGCCGCGTTGTAATCCACCAGGATCAATTGGGACTGGTAATGGGCCGCCAGGAGGGAAAGGCCCATGGGGCTGAAGCTTTGCAGGTACTCGCCGTAAAACCCGTCCTCCATGACTTCCGACCGGCCGTCGATGAAGGTGGGCTGGGGCCCGCGCCAATCCAGCCATCCCCCGAAATTCAAGTGATTGAGCAGCCTTCCGTCCAAACGGTTTTGGGACAGGAAATCGGCGGCGCCGATGGGCAGCCGGCCGGGGTCCAGTCCCAGGCCCAGCCGTTCCAGCCTGCGGTCAGAAATATAAAAGGCGTTGGTGGCGACCCGGGCCGCCGTCAAGGCGATGAAGAGGGCCGCGGCCCAGGCGGTTTTTTTCCCGAAAAACCGGCTCCCCAGGCCCGGGGGAACCGCATCCCGCAGGGCCGCCGCCAAGAAGGGAAGGCACACCAAGGCGAAAAGGGGGATATTGCGGACGGCGGCGCAGGCCATGTAGCCGAAAGCCGCCGTTAAAACCAGATCCTGCAACCGGCGCTTCCGCCACGTGAGGAAAAACAGGATCAAAAGAACGGAAGCGGTCCCGAAAAAAAGGAAGACATGCAGGTTCGAATCGTAATCGGTTTTTTCCACCCGCAGGTAGCGCCAGGGTGAAAAGAGCTCCACTACGGTTTGCTTGTGCAGGTTGGAACCTTGCAGGCGGGTCCACAAGAGGAGGGGAAAGAACATCCCCTTGAGGAAAGCGGGGTTCAAAAGATCGGCCCCCAGGGAGAAAAGCCCGAAACGGACCAGTTTGGGGTCCCATCGCTTCCTTTGGAGCCTGCCTTCCAGGGCATAGGCCGCCATGACCAGCCACCCCAATATGAAGAGCCCTTCGGTGTTGACCCAAAAAAGCTGGAGGAAGGGCAAGAGGTAGAGGAAGTCCCGGCCCCGGGACCGGAGGTCCAAGACCAGGAGGGTCGAGCTCAGGAAGAGCCAGGAAAAAATCTCGGGCCGGATCATGAAACGCCTCTCGGTCATCAATAAGGCGGTTAAAAGGAGGAGGTAGGTCCCCAAGGGATGGCACCCCGTTGCTTGGAGGCGTTTCCACAGGAGGAAGAAGATTAAGGTGAGGACCGCCATGTTCAGCAAGGTGAGGGAGGCGTACCCGAAAGCCTTCACCATGAAGTAAAGAAGGACCTGGTAAAGGCCGTTGGAATCCAGGTAATCCCGGGTGTTTTGAGTGTAAGTGAAGACGTCTTTGGCGGGGAAGGCGTGATTTTGGACGATCCATTGGCCCGCCCGCAAGTGGGTGCCCAGGTCATAAGAACCGATACGGCGGGCGGAAAGAAGAAGGAGTAAAACCAACAGGGCCAGGAGGGGAGTGGCCCACCCGGACGCGAAGAGGGCCCGCCACTGGAGGGGAGGCGGACCGGTGGAAATGGCCTGTGGGGTTGGAGGCATAGGTTCCTGGCAAGTTTTGAAAAGGTCCGGCTCCGGCTTCCGACTTCAAACCGGAGGCTGCGGCGTCAAGGCTTCAACAAGGCTTCCGCCCGGAGGATCAAGGGATGCCCTTCGGGGAAAAAGGACTTTAAAACGGTCAAGGCGTCCTTGAAATGCCCTTCGGCGGCCTTATCCTCGCCCAGATTTTTTTCCACTGTGCCCAGGCGCAGCAAAGCCACCGCGGTTTGGGGGTGGCCGGGGCCGAAGGTATCCTGGGTGACTTTCAAGTCCTTTTCCAGCAACTCAAGGGCGGATTTCCCGTCCCCGGCGGATTGATAGGCCCGGGCCAGCTTTTGGAGATAGGCGAGGTTGGTATATCCGAAGTAAGTGCCCACAAAGCCCCGGTAAATCTTGAGGGCCGACCGGTAAAGGGGACGGGCTTTTTCAAGCCGGCCTTGGGAGCGGTAAAAATCGGCCAAGCGTTCCTTGGCATCCGCAACCTCGACCGAATGATCGGTGAAGGATTTCGCGGCGATCTCGTCGGCCTGGCGGAGGCGGGACTCGGCGTCGGAAAGGCGTTTCTCCCTTTCGTCGATTTTCGCCAGGAAGTCCAGGGTTTCGATGCGTGGCGCCGGACCGGTTCCGCCCTTTTCCTGGAGTTGGAGGCTTTTTTCGAAAAGGGCACGGGCTTGTCCGGCTTGTCCCCGGTTGAGTTCAATGCGACCCAGCCGGTTGAGGGCTTCACAAAGGCCGGGGCCGGCCCCGATCGGCTGTTTTTCAAGGGAAGCAAGGGACTTTTTCCCCCAAAACTCCGCATCCTCCCATTTCCCCCAATCGTCGTAGAGGGCCGCCAACTGGCCGCAGGTTTCCCCGACGCGGGGGTCCCCGGCGCCCAGGGCCTTTTCCCGGAGGGCCCGGGCCCACTGGAGGGCGGCCTCGGCTTCGGCGTAGCGCGCCAGGTAGCGGTCAATGGTGGCCAGGTCGGTCAGGACGGGCACGAGGGCCGGATGGGTGGGGCCCAGGCGGTTTTCCATGGTTTGAAGGGCGTTTTGTTCGGCCGAAAGGGCGTCCAGGAAATAACCGTTTTTGACCCGGTCGAAGGCCGAGCGTTCGGCCACGACCAGCGTATCGGCACTGTCCATGATTTGCTCCGCACCGGAATATCCCGACGGTAAGAAGGCGAGCGCGGAAAAAAGAAAGGTGAGGGTGTTGAAACCCGAGAGATGGATGGGCTTCATGGCGCCAGATCCTCCCCCGGGGGCAGGGGCGTCGGGAGGGGACCGGGAGGGGCCAGTCCGGGGCTTGAATTCACCGGGCCCAGGATGACCACGTTGGCGTCCCGCTCAAAGTCGTCCAGCCAGGTGGCCCCGCCGTCGGCGGA
>JAICXI010000224.1 GCA_025980505.1 bacterium
CGCCTTACTGGGATCCCCACGCGCGGGGCGCCCTGGTGGGCATCACCCGCGGCACGAAAAAGGAACACGTGGTGCGGGCGGCCTTGGAGTCCCTGGCCTTCCAAACCCGCGACGTGGTGGACGCCATGCTGAAGGACTCGCGCTTGAAATTGCGGGAACTGCGGGTGGACGGCGGCGCCTGCAAAAACAACCTGCTCATGCAGTTCCAGGCCGACCTTCTAAATGTCCGCATCAACCGGCCCCAAGTGGTGGAAACCACGGCCATGGGCGCGGCTTACTTGGCGGGCCTGCAGGCGGGCTATTGGAGGAACAGCGCCGAAATCCGGAAAATCCGCAGGGTGGACCGGGTGTTCCGGCCGAAAATGAAGGATGGGACCCGGAAATTCCTGTGGGCCGGGTGGAAAAAAGCCGTGGGGCAGGTGCTCACAAAGTGAAACCCCAAGTGGTTTAGGCTTTCCAACGAAACCCGGAAAGGCCACCCCCGGGCCCCTTCGCGGGCGCGGGGTCCGGAAAAAAGGCCTCCGCCGGTTTTATAAAATGTCTTCGTCTTCTTCCGCTTTCCTTTCGCCCTCGGCGGGTTCCCTCCGCTTTTCATCAGCCCTTAAGTGCTTCCGGAGCGCCGAAAGAACCTCACTCTCCTCGAGGGTCGTGGGCCGGACTTCCGCGTAAATTTTCCCCATGCCGAATCCGCCGGAACCAAAGACGAACTTCCTGCCGATGACCACCCGTGGGTGAAGGGCCATGACCCGCACATAAGTCTCGTTGGAGCCTTGCGGCAGGATGTGGATTTGAAAATCCGCCAGGTACTCCAAGGGTTCCCCGTGGCGGTCGGTATAGACCGTGGATTTGCAGACGGGCTCCTCCTCGCAACTCAAGTAGGCGTCGTCCCGGTTGACCATGTGCCGGTAAAGGGGCAATCCCTTGGCGCCCCGTTCCCCTTTCCAAATTAAAACCAGGAGCGGCGGATGGTTGGCGGGATTCGGAAAGATTTTTCGCGGGTCCCGGCACATCTTTTCAATGGCCGCCTGGACTTCGGTTTCGGGCACATGGAAGACATGCTCGGTGGGAAAGGTTTGGGGAAGGGGATGGGTTTTGACTTCAGCGGGACCGCAACCGATAGGAAAACTGAAAATTCCTAAAAGAACACAAAATTGGCCTATTTTTAGGGTGTTTTGAAGTGTCCCGGCAGGCCGCATAAGGCTCCGAATTCTTTGGAAATCCATCCAGCGAGCCGCATTCTACCCTTTGGCTTCCACCTTTATCAGCCCCAAAATCCATTATTTTTAGGCAAAAATAGCTTGACGAATGGTGAAACAAGGCAAATAATGGCGCGAAGTGGGAAGCAGTGGGGAAAAGTGGTATAAGCTCAAAAACCCATTGTTTTATGCGAGAAATTGGGCCGATATTGCCTTCCACCGACACCCAGGTGCCGGTGACATGCGGAGAAACAAGTGTTCCGAGGGATCTTTCACAATTCCATCGACGACAAGGGGCGCATGAGCATCCCGGCCCGGTTCCGCGAACAAATCCGCGAGAACCACGAGACGCCGCTCATCCTCACTCTCGGGTTCGACCAGTGCCTTTTCCTCTATCCCATGGACGCCTGGAAAAAAATCGAGGGGCAACTGTCCTCCCTGGACACCCTGAACGCCGAGGTCCGGCAGTTCGTGAGGACCGTTTTGAAAGCCACGGATGAGGTCGACATCGACCAGCAGGGGCGAATCGTGATTTCGCCGGTCTTGCGCAAGGAAGCGGGATTGGGCAAGGGCGTGGTGATCGTGGGAATGCTCCACCGCATTGAGATTTGGGACAAGGAAAAGTATGAAAACTACCACGCGCAAACGACCCAATCGCTGGAGCTTTTGGGCCAAAAGCTCTCGGACAAGGGCTTCCAGTCGCTGACGCTTTAACCAGGATGGGGGCCCCGAGGGGCGCCCGCCTTGTCGGTTGAAACCCGGGAGGATTGGATGGAAATCGGGATTGAGATCAAAGAACGCTTCTCCTTGGTGCATGTGAACGGCGATTTAAGCGAAGGCGACCTGGACAAGCTGGGGAACGCAATCGATACCTTGATGAAAAAGGGTTACCTGCACGTGGTTTTGGATTTGACCGGCGTTTCGTTCATGAACGCCAAGGGGTTGGGGGCCCTGGTCAACCACTGGAACCATGTGCGCTTCAAGAGGGGGGACCTCAAGATCGTGGGATTGAACAGCCGGCTCCTGCACCTTTTCCGCGTCATGGGAGCGGACATGTTCTTCGACGCCTACCGGGACGTCTCCGAGATGATGGAAAAAACGGGTCGCCTGCCGGCGATCGCCTAGGGGCGGACGCCCGCAAACAGACGATTCAAAGGTTGAAAAAATGATGCTTACCACAAACGAAACAGTCACGGTCCTCCGCCTGGCGGGCGATATCAGCCCCGGCGACATGGACAAGCTGGCGCGAACGTTGACGGACCTGGTCCTGGACAACAAGGCCAAGGTGGTTTTGAATTTCCGCCAAGTCAAGCATGTCTCACTCAACGCCATTTCGAAGTTAGCCGAAAGAAATCAACGCTTTAGAGCCCTGGGCGGGGAAATTAAATTAGTCGGACTTATTCCTTATGTCGCCAACCTCTTCAAATTGGTGGGGGCTTATTCCCACTTTGACGTGGTGGCCGATGAGGAAGAAGCCGTCGCCCGCTTTGAAAGCTGAGCCCGTCCATTTACCGGTCCTGCTCAAGGAAACGGTGGAATGGCTGTCGCCCCCTCCCGACGGGGTTGTGCTGGATCTGACGGTCGGAATGGGCGGCCACTCGCAGGAGCTGTTGAAACACCTGCCGCGGGGCCGCCTGGTTGGTTTGGATCAGGATGTCGATGCCCTTCAACACGCTGGCCGAGCACTCAAGAAAGACCCGAGGGTCTCTCTTTTCAAGGCTAACTTCGCCGACCTCCTGTGGGTGCTGAGAGACCTTTCAATTACCGAGGTTGACAGCGTGTTGATGGATATCGGCGTATCCTCACTACAACTTGACTCGCCCGAACGCGGCTTTTCCTTCCAACGGGAAGGCCCGTTGGACATGCGCATGGACACCACCACGGGCCATACGGCGGCCTGGGTCCTCAACACCTACCCGGAAGAACGGCTTTCCAAAATCCTCTACGAATACGGCGAAGAGCCGAAAGCCCGCGCCTTGGCCCGCGCCATCGTCAAGGCCCGGGAACAAAAGCCGCTTGAAACCACCCGCGAACTGGCCGACCTGGCCCTCCGCGTTTGCGGCCGCCCCAAGCCCCGGAAGGGGGAATCCTCCCGCCATCCGGCCACCCGCCTTTTCCAGGCCGTCCGCATCGAAGTGAACCGCGAGCTGGAAGTGCTGCAAAAGGGCCTCAAGACCGCCGTCGGGTTCCTGAAGCCGGGAGGCCGCATCGCGGTCATCACCTTCCATTCCCTGGAAGACCGGATCGTCAAGCAATACTTCAAGACCGAAAGCACGGACTGCCTTTGCCCCCCCGACATCCCCCAATGCATTTGCGGGCACAAGGCCTCCCTTCGGACCCTGACGGGAAAACCCGTCCCGGCTTCCGAGGAGGAAATGGAGCAAAACCCCAGGGCCCGCAGCGCCAAGTTAAGGGCGGCGGAGAAACTACCGCCGACAGCCAATAGCTGATAGCCGACGGCTAAAAGGATTCGCAATGCAACAGGCCGGAACTTTGGAACAAGGGGTGAAAAAGGCGGGGGAGATCCTCGACGCGGGCCTTTTCTGGCGCGGCAACCTGGCGCACGCGGTCAAGCGCCGGGACTTCAAGGGGACCATTTGGGGCGTGCTGTCCTTGAGCCTGCTTCTTTTCCTTTACGTGTGGCAGCACATGCAGGTGGTGAAGTTGAGCTACGAGGTGCAGGGGTTGAAGACCGAAAAACAACAGCTGACCAACGAATATTACTACTTGAAATACAAGATGTACGACGTCAACAGCCTGACGAGGGTGGAAAAAACGGCCCGGGAGCAACTGGGAATGGTGACGCCCCGGACCGACCAGATCGTGATCCTGGACGATTCCTCGATCCGCTACCCGCGTTGGTTTTCCTTCTGGAGCCGGACCGTGAGCAAGGCGGATAAACCGTGAGCCAATTGAGGCAGTACAACCAGATGCAAAGGCGGATCCTGGCCCTGGAAGCGGTGATCCTGGCCGCGGTCCTTTGCGTGGAAGGCCGCCTGGCCTTCCTCCAGGTCTTCAAGCATTCGGAATTCCGCCAACTGGCCTACCGGCAACAGTACACGCCCAAGGAAACCAGC
>JAICXI010000160.1 GCA_025980505.1 bacterium
AGGCCTCTCGACCTTGTCACGGAGGCTGACTTCGGGGCCCTCAGGCGGTTACCCCGTCAGGACTCGGCTTATATCAAGCCTCACCTGCTGGCTTCTACATCCTTGATCCTGGCACGATGTCCACTCCGGGTCCCCCTCGTGGGCAACTCGGAAATCGAATCCGTGGAATATTAAAGGGATCCGGAAACAGGGCCGGCCCTTGCCTTTAAAATGGATTTTTAATCGCAAGTTCGCCGAACTTCCTTCCGGCTTGAAAGTCCTCCGTCAACAGCAACCGGGCTCCACCCCTTTGGGCCGCAACGACGATCAGGGCGTCCCAAAAGGAAATCTTGGCCCTTTCCTCCAGTTGTGCCGCCTCAGCCACCATCCCCCCGTGAATGCTCACCGTATCCCAGGAAAGATAATGGGAAATCAATTCCAACCCCTGCTTTTTGGTCAGGGGTTTCGGGATTTTGCGGGTCACATTGACGTAAAACTCCTCCAACACCTGCGCGCTCAAGACCCCGCTATTGTTCTCCCATAGTTCACCCACCGCTATCCGGGCCTTTTGGTGCTTCTCCCCCGCTTCCCGGTCATAAGCGTAGAGCAGGATGTTCGTGTCCACAAATGTCTTAACGGTCATGAAGGCTTTCCCGAGAACCACGCTTGCCGCCGAAAGACAACCCCTTTTCCATCGCCTCAAGGGCCTTCACCTTGGATTCCTCGTAAAGCTGCTCCTCCGCGGCCATCCTTTTGATATAGGACGCCAATAAACCCGTAATAGAAGTTTCATGGTGGGCGGCTAGTATTTTCGCTTTCTTGATGAGGTCTTTGTCCAGGCTCAAGGTTAAGTTTTGTTTCACGGGAGCCTCCTTTACACGTATTTATGTGTATCACGTGAAAGGACCTTTTTCAAGTTCCAATGGACGGGAGAGATGTGTTTTACCGGGGGACTGGAAGAAAAATAAGCATTATTGCCTGTCCACTCCGGATTCCCGTCGGGGACAACCGATACGATCTGGATTCCCTCAAATTTGGAACCGCTATTTAGGGTGACGATTGTTCCATATCTTTTTAATGGCTAAGAAAATAGCCACCTGATGCCCCGCCCACCCCCGGAGCAGGAAACACTCACCCTTTTTATTCTCGAGGGTAACAACAAAGGTTTTTGAGCTTGTGGAACCGGAGTTCTCCATAACCCAACTGAAATTCTGCAATTCTTCCCACCTTATGGATTTACTCCCGATGAAACCAAAGAGCGCAATGGCTTTTTTGTCCAGAACAACCGCTCGGGTGCCAAACATGGACCCCAAAAGCGCACCGATCGGAGTTAAGGAAGAAACTCAAACTACTTGTATTCATGTGGCATTGATGAACCAGCACTTCGAACGGGGAAACGCCGGTTGGGGGCCCTCGAAGCCCTATTCAGAAACCCAGGAAACGGGCAGATTCGATTGGGGCACAACCGCCAAGGACTGCAAAGGAATGATGAACACCGAGTTGCAAGTGGGGCCCCCCGGGGTCGGGCATGATTGCCCTCCGTTTTGATAAGCCACTTCAATATGATCCGAATAGGTGCAAACGGAAGTGATGACCGGTGGGTTCGCCGAGCACGTGCAATCGTAGACAACGGCTTGGCTTAATTCCAGGACCATTTGAGTTGAAAAATCGACGGGGGGAATCGCCGTTCCGGATCCATTGACGTTGAACCATTCCGCTTGGTTTTGAATCACATAATCCCCGCCGGAGACCCCCATGGGCGCGGAAGCGAGGGGCGTAAAACCGCAAACCGGGGTAATAATGGCCGTGGGGGTCGGGATTGGGGTTGGGCCGGTGGGCAACGGCCGTTTGCAAGCCCAAGGCGCCCAGCACAAAATAATAAACAAGGAGTAACCGAGAATTTTTTTCATAACGCGTCCTGTTCTAAATAATCTAAATTTAATTCCAAACCAATTGTAATACCTTTTTCCAGAATTTCCTCGTTTCACATTAAACTCGATTTGGTTTTGGCTGCAAACCAGGCCCATCAATAATATTATCTTGGTCTTTGAATTCCTCTCACCTTAGGAGCGATAGGTTCCCGTTTCTAAAAGGTGACAATATCTTCAGCTTCCTATGTGATTTTGAAAATGCCGGATGGAATTATCGCGGTTCGATGCGGCGGGCGCTCACCACGCCCTTGACCCTTTGCAGTTTCTTCAGGACCTTTTCCAGTTGGTCCGCTTTGGAAATGGCGATCACGAAATAGCCCTGGGCCCATCCACCGTCCTGGGCCTTGGCGTTGGCCTCATTGATGATGACGCCTTCCTCGGAGATGGCCAGAAGCATTTCCGCCAGCAGTTTTTCCCGGTCCTTGGCCTTGACCTCGATGGCCACCTCGTAAACCTGGCCCGCGTTGCCTTCCCAGGAAACCGGGATCATCCGGCTTTCACCCTCGGGCAGTTGAAGCGTGTTGGGACAATCGGTCCGGTGGATGGAAACGCCCCTTCCCCGGGTCACGTAACCCACGATGGGATCGCCTGGAACCGGCGTGCAGCACTTGGCGAAGCGGATGAGGAAATCCTTCTGGCCCCCGATGGAAATGCCCCTTCCCGGCGCGGTGACGGGCGCCATGGGGACCGGCCCCTTGGCGGACGGTTTGGCCTCCCCCGCCTTCTCCTCGTGCTTTTCGGGCTTGGGGGCCCCTTCGGCCGGGGCCTTGGGGACCAGTTTGTTTAAAATCTGCTTGGGCGAGATTTCCCCGTGGCCCGTGTTGGCCAGGAGTTCGTTCAAACTGTGGCACCCGAAGGATTCCAGGAGCCCTTCCAGGGCCCCCGACTTGATGGCGGCGTTGAAGTCCGTCCCCACGCGGACCGCTTCCCTTTCCAGAAGGTGCTTGCCCTTGTCGATTTCGTCCTCCGAAAGGTGGGTTCGAAACCAGTGCCGGATCTTGTTCTTGGCCCGGCTGGTCACCACGACCTTCAGCCAGTCCCGGCTGGGGGTGCGGGAGCTCTGGGTCAGGACTTCCACGATATCCCCGTTTTTCAGGGTGTAACGCAAGGGCACCATCTGTCCGTTGACCTTGATGCCCAGGCAATGGGTCCCCACGTCCGTGTGGACCGCATAGGCGAAATCCAGCGCCGTCGCGCCCCGGGGCAGTTCCTTGACTTCCCCCTTGGGCGTGAAGACGAACACTTCGTCGTCGAAAAGGTCCACTTTCATGGCCTCGGCGAATTCCGTGCTGTCCTTGATGTCCTGTTGGAGGTCCAAAAGCTGCCGCATCCAGGCGAATTTCTGGTCTTCCTTTTCGACGGCCCGCCCTTCCTTATAAATCCAATGGGCGGCGATGCCTTCCTCGGCCGTCCGGTGCATTTCGTAGCTGCGGATCTGGATTTCCAACGGCTGGGCCTCCGGCCCCATGACCGTGGTGTGCAGGCTCTGGTACATGTTGTTCTTGGGCATGGCCACGTAATCCTTGAACCTTCCGGGAAGGGGCTTCCAAATGGTGTGCACCATCCCCAATACTTCGTAGCATTCCTTGACCGTGTTGGTCAAAACCCGGATGGCCATCAAGTCGAAGATCTCGTCGAAGCTTTTTTGCTGCTGGACCATCTTGTGATAAATGCTGGTGAAATGCTTGGAACGGCCCTGCACCTGGGCCGCGATGCCGGTTTCCTTCAGCTTGGACTCGATGAGCCGGATCACTTCCGCCAGGACTTTCTCGCGCTCGGCCTTTTTCATGGCGATCTTTTTGACGAGATCGTAATAAACTTCCGGTTCCAGGTACCGGAGGCAGAGGTCTTCCAATTCCCCCTTGATCTTGGCGATTCCCAGCCGGTGGGCCAGGGGGGCGTAGATGTCCAGGGTTTCCCGCGCCATTTTTTCCCGCCGTTCGGGGGGCAGGTACTCCAGGGTGCGCATGTTATGGGTGCGGTCGGCCAGTTTGATGAGGATCACCCGGACGTCCTTGGCCATGGCCACCAGCATCTTGCGCGTGCTTTCGGCCTGCCGGAGGGAGGAATCCTGGAACTGCCGGGTGGATATCTTGGTGACGCCCTCCACCAGGTTCGCGATCTCCTCCCCGAATTCGGCCTTCAACACGTCGTAAGTGACCTTGGTGTCCTCCAGGATGTCGTGCAGGAGCCCGGCTGCGATGGTGACCGAATCCATATGCAGGTCCGCCAGGATGTCCGCCACCCCCACCAGGTGGGTCACGTAAGCGTCTCCCGAAAGCCGTTGCTGGCCCTCGTGGGCCTTTTTGGCGAATTCATAGGCCTTTTGGATGAGTTTCCTGTCTAAAGACGTTTCAATCGCGGGAGAGCCCGCCGGGGAGGAAGGTGATTTTTCAAGAAGAGCCTGGATGCCCATGGTCAAAGCCGGTAGCGTCCCCCGGCCCAAGCCGGAAAACGCCCTTTCTTTTTGGAAAACGTGAAAAAAAACAGCCCCGGGAAAAGTCGGCCCAACGCCTAAAAGCGGAACAACAACGGAGGATCGAAAACCCCTCGAACCCGGGAACATGGGATTTTGTCGCCCTCTTTTAATAATGTAGCACCGTCCGGGAGGCGAAACAACGGAAGAGCAAGTTCATGATAAAGACCGTATTTTTTGTCGCGTCGCCTTGGCTTTCCCCGGCTCGCCCCAGGCTTCCTGGGCCGCTTCCAATTTGGACAAGAATTCCACGGCCCGCTTTTTATCGCCTTGCAGGTAAAAAGCCACCGCCAGGTTGTTCAAGGCCTGCTCATGGTAAGGCGCGATTTCCAGGGCCCGCCGTCCCGCTTGGACGGCCGGGCCCCATTCCTTCATTTTTCCGTAAAGCATGCAGAGTGTGGCATAGGCATCCGCGTCGTCGGGAAAAAACCGCGTCTCCTGTTCCAACATCCGGGCGGCTCCCTCCCATTCTCCCAGCCCGTCCAGGGCCAGGGCTTCTTCCTTCAACGGCCGCGGATCAAGATAATGGAAGAAGGGGACTTCCGGGTCGAAGCCCAGCAGGGCCAGGGCTTCCCCGAATTGCCGGCTGTCCACCCGGTCCATGGCGGCGTGGAGACGGGCGTTTTGCGCCGTCGTCAATGCCGCCCAGCCGCAAGTGAAGGCCAAAAAAACGCCGAAGGACGCTTGGAGGATTCCGGAAAGGAGGCCGGCCCGGCCCTCTCCGGGGGCTTCGTCCCAATGGGGATTGAAAAGCAGCGCAAGGGCGCAAGCGGTGGGAACGATGGAAAGCGGGAAATTAAAAAACGAATCAATGCCGATGCCCGCCAGGACCGCCAGTTCGGCTTGCGGGAGGGTAAAAGCCGTTTTCCGGGCGGCCGCCCCCAGCCTGCGGCGGAGGAGCCCTCCCCGGAAGAGTGCCCCCCCCAGGGCCCCCGCCCGCCCCCGAGCGCAGAACAGTTCCCGGTGCACCACCGGCGCGGGGGGGGGCGGGC
>JAICXI010000250.1 GCA_025980505.1 bacterium
GGCGTGCGCAAGTTCAACATGAACCGCTATTACGCCACCCTTTTCGAGATCCAGATGGAACTGGGCCAGATGGCCCCGGCCCACTTCGATTCCATCCTCCGCCGCATGGCCGTCGAGTTCCCCAACGTGGAAAACCTGTACATCCTGGACCACTCGGGGGTGCAAATCACCGACAGCGTTTTCAACGAGGAGGGGCGCAGCCACCGAAACCGCGTCCTGTTCCGTCCCGCGGCCAAGGGGGCGGACCACACCATGAAGGATTATTACTATTTCCTCATGGAGGCGGGCTTGAACAAGACCAGCTACCTGACCGAACCTTACCTGTCCATGTCCTCGGGGAACAGCTGCGTGACGCTTTCATCGGTCTTCACCAATTCCAACACGCAGCAAAAATACATCCTTTGCCTGGACATCAATACGGAAGCCCTGCGCGAAGAACCCATCGAATAGCATTGAACCTGTTCACCGCGGGGCACGCAGACGCAGCCAAGGTTCTTGCGGTTTATAAATCCATTCCTTAACCGCGCCTCCGCGTCTTTGTGGTGGAAGGGGTTTTAAGCCGGCTGCAACTCGATGAGGCTCACCTCGGGCGTCAGCCCAAACCGCACGGGCACGCCCCAATAGCCCGTTCCGGGCGTCACGTAAAGCTGGCTTTCCCCCTCCTGGAAGTGGCCCATGTGGTATTTCATGAAAAGCTTGGCCAGGGACCAGTTCAAGGCCTTGAAGCCCACTTGTCCGCCATGGGTGTGCCCGCTCAAGGTGAGTTCCACCTTCCGTTCGACGGCCTCCTGGAAACCCTGGGGTTGGTGGGCCAAAAGCACGGTGGGAGCCCCATCCGGTTTTCCCTCCAGGGCCTTGTCGAAATCGGGGGCCACCGAGCCCCATTTCCCGAATCGCCGCGCGCCCTGGTCGCCCACACCGGCCAGCCAGAGGGAGGAGTTCCCCCTGCGGATTTCCATCCCTTCGTTCACCAGCATTTGCAGGCGGCTGTCCTCCAGCACATGCAGGGTTTTCTCCGGGTTGGCGTAAACGTCGTGGTTGCCCAACACGCCCACGGCGGGCAGGTAGGGGTCCAGGCTTTCGAGGCTTTTCAGGAATTTCGGCAGGTATTGGGGGTCGTCGTCGGTTAGGTCGCCGCAAACCACGAAAAGGTCCGGAGCCTCGTTTTGGGCCACGCGGGCGAACTGTTGCAGCCGCGACAGGCGGGTGAAGAGCCCCACGTGCAGGTCCGAGATCATGGCGATCTTAAAACCTGCGAACTCTTGGGGAAGGTTTTTCAACCGCACGGTGACCCTTTCCACGCGGACCGGGACCAGGGCCTGGAAACAGCCGATGACGCAAACACCGGCCAGGGCCGAAAGGAACAAGTTGGAAGGGAAGTGCGCGAACTGCGCGAAGGGCACCCACCGCCACAGGAAGGCGACCCCCCAAATGAGGCCCAGCAGCAGGATGAAGGCCGAATAAAGGAAGATCAGGAGGTTCCAAAGCACCCAGAAGGGGCCCAAAAGGGCCCGCGAGAGGCGGAAAAAGGGGGAGGAATGGCGGCGCAGGATGAGGGGCAGGAGAAGCCAAAGCAGGTTGCCTAAAACGGCCCCCAGGAGGATGAAGTGCCACCCGGCGGGATAAAGGTTCGAACCCGCCCAAATGGAAATGGCGTTCATCAGGAAAAACAAGCTTAGGATCAAGTTGACGATAAGGACGGTTCGTTTGGCGGCCAAGCATAACTCCTTGTTGGGAAACGGCTTCCTATTGAACCGGACAGGGTTTTTTTGTCAAGGGACCGGATCGCGAAAAAGCCGTTTTTCTGTTTGGGCCCGCGGTATTCGCGGGTAAAATTCAAAAGCAAATATCGCCAACGAGGCGCGGGCCGCAGTTTGAGGCATGGGTGATTATACAGGGCCGGTAACCGCTCCTTTAAGCCTTTGCGGCGAAAAAGGGTGTTTCATTTGGAAGGCTTCTTACAACTGCTCCTGAACGGCACGGCGTTGGGGTCCATTTACGCCCTGATCGCGCTGGGCTATACCATGGTGTACGGCATCCTGCGCCTGATCAACTTCGCCCATGGGGACATCGTCATGGTGGGGGCTTACGCCGGGCTCTTCACGGCCTTGTCCCTCCACGCCGCCGACCATCCCACGCTCCTGAATTTCCTGGCGGTGCTGGCCGCCGCCATGCTGGCGTCCGCCTTTCTGGGTTTCCTGATCGAGCGTTTCGCCTACCGGCCCCTGCGCAACGTGCCCCGGCTCAACCTGTTGATCACGGCGGTGGGCGTGTCCCTGCTCCTGGAAAACCTGGGCCAGGTGGTGTTCGGGGCCACCCCGCGGGTTTTCCCGGACATCATGCCCAACGTCACCTGGTTCCAGTCGGGCCAAGTGGCCGTCACCAACCAACAAGCCACCGTTTTCATGACCTCGATCTTCCTGATGGTGGTGCTGGAATGGATCGTTCAAAAAACCAGGCTGGGCCGGGCCATGCGGGCCGTATCCTATTCCCACGAGACGGCTTCCCTGGTGGGAATCCCCACGGACCGTATCATTTCCTTCACCTTCATCGTGGGTTCGGCCCTGGCGGCCGCGGCCGGCATCCTGGTGGGCATTTCCTATCCCCGGGTGGACCCCTTGATGGGCGTCATGATCGGAATCAAGGCCTTCGTGGCCGCGGTGCTGGGGGGAATCGGCAGCATCCGGGGCGCGGTGGTGGGGGGCTTCCTCATGGGCATCGCGGAAGCCATGGTGGTGGGGTACGGCTCCTCGACCTACCGGGACGCCCTGGCCTTCGCCATCCTGATCCTCATCTTGTTGTTCAAGCCGGCCGGTTTGTTCGGCAAGTACCAGCCGGAAAAAGTTTGAAAAGGCCGCCGGAAGGCGGAGGCGGGTTGGAACGAAAACGGATTTTGGGAGGTTGACGTGGCGCCACTTGTCTTGGACGGTAAAAAATTGTCGTTGGAAATCGAGGCCCAACTGGCCGAACGCGTGAAAAAGATCAAGGAAAAGCACAAGGGGCGCGCGCCCATCCTGGCCACGATCCTGGTGGGGTCGGACCCGGCCTCCATGACTTACGTCAAAATGAAGGGCAACGCCTGCCTGCGGGTGGGACTGGAACCCCAAAAAGTGGAGATGCCCGAAACGACCACCACGGAACAACTGGCGGCCAAGATCGGGGAGTTGAACCGCAACCCCGACGTGGCCGGGATCCTGTTGCAGCACCCGGTGCCCAAACAAATCGACGAGCGGTTTTGCTTTGATTCCATCCGGCTGGAAAAGGACGTGGACGGGGTCACCACCTGGGGATTCGGCCGCATGGCCATGGGCGAAAGGGCCTACGGCAGCGCCACGCCCCAGGGCATCATGATGATCCTCAACCACTATCAAATCCAACTCTCCGGCCGGCACGCGGTGGTGGTGGGCCGGAGCCCCATCTTGGGGAAACCCATGGCCGCCATGCTGCTGAACGCCAACTGCACGGTGACCATCTGCCACTCGAAAACCCACAACCTGGGCGACCTGGTGCGCCAAGGCGACATCGTGGTGGGCGCGGTGGGGAGGCCCAAGTTCATTCAGGCCTCCTGGGTGAAGGACGGCGCCGTGGTGGTGGACGCGGGGTACCATCCGGGCGGCTTGGGAGACGTGGACCTGGAAGGCGTCAAGGAAAGGGTTTCCGCCTATACGCCGGTGCCGGGCGGGGTGGGCCCCATGACGATCGCCACGCTCATCACCCAGACCGTGGAGGCGGCCGAAAAATGGTGAAGTGAAGCCGGGGGTCCCACCGGGACCCTGGGCGTGAAGGAACGGGAAGGGCGGGGCCGCTGAAACCCCTCCCGCTTCCAAAAAGGAACCCTATCTTAAGTTCCTTGATTTTTCCGTCGTTGCGATCCGGCTTCGCTAAAGCTACGCCAGACCGGGGAATGCATTGACGACGGGTGGGCCGTAGCCTTTGGCGAAGGCTCAGCCATCCCAGTCAGCGGTGAGCTTGTCGAATCCGTTTAAATAGGCCGTTGTAAGGAATCGGCTGAAAAGGCTTAAAACCACC
>JAICXI010000377.1 GCA_025980505.1 bacterium
AAAAGGTTCAATGGAACCGGGCACAGGGCCCGGAAGAAAAAAAAGGAGGATCCCATGAAAGCAATCGTCTTGAGCGGCGGCGGCAGCAAAGGGGCCTTTGAGGTGGGTGTTTTAAAACAAGTCCTGGGAAGCGGCTGGAAACCCGACTCCCTTTACGGAACCTCCGCGGGCGCACTGAACGTTTCCGGCCTGGCCTTTTGCGGACTGGACAAGTTGGTCCAAACCTGGCTTGACATCAAGGGCACCTCCGACATCTACGCCCCCAAGGACTCCCTGGTCATCCCGGTCAACGAACTGGCCGACCTCTTCCTGGGCGGCGGATGCGGCATTTATTCTTCCAAGCCTCTCCAAAACCTGATCGACCGGCTCCTGGCGGGCTCCCCTTCCCTGCCCGTCACCGTATGCCGGGTCTCCCTGGTGACGTCCGAGAAACAGTTCGTGACCGCCACGCCCTCCGATCCCAACCTGCCCCTTTTCCGGAAGGCCGTCCTCTCCTCGGCGTCCACACCCGTGCTGGTGGACCTGGTGGACGACGAGTGGGGGGACGGGGGTTTGAGGGACATCACCCCCCTGCGCAAGGCCGTCCAGGACGGGGCCCGGGACCTGACAGTCGTTCTTTGCGATCCCTTCCAGTCCAACCTCCTTTTGGGCGGAAAGGTCGGCAACGTGATCGACACCATCACCCGGACGATCGAATGCGCCGTCCAGCAGGTCTTTTGGGACGATATCCAGGACGCCCTCCACATGCCGGAAGTCCGCTTGACGGTTTACGCGCCACCCCGTTTGTTGGGCGATTCGTCCAAGTTCGATCCCGCCCTGATCCGCCAATGGATGGCCTTGGGGGAGCGAGTCAAACCGGTCTATCAAAGCCAGGCCCTGGAGGCGAAGCATGCCTGAGCCACCGGCCCTGGAGGATTTTTCCCAGTTCTGGGACCACTACCTGGGCGAACATTCCAAACCCGCAACCAGGTGGATCCACGGGTTCGGCACCTTGGCCGGGGTTCTTTTGGCGTTCGTCTCGATCTTAACCCATTGGTGGTGGGGTCTTCCGGCCGCCCTCGTGGCGGGCTACTCCCCGGCTTGGTTTTCCCATTTCTTCATCGAGAAAAACAAGCCCGCCACTTTCCGCCACCCCCTTTGGTCCTTGGTGGCGGACTTCCGCATGGGGTTCCTTTTGCTGGCCGATTTATGGAAAAAGCTTACAGGTCCTTGAGTCTTCCCATTCGTAAGGCCCCGGGGGGTCTTGGTGAACCTTTCCCCAAATCGCCTTTTAAGGGACTATAACGAAACCCCTTTTAACCAAAAAAAAGACACGGAGGCCCCGTTAAACAAAAGCTTTGCATTTGTTATGTTTTTAGCCGTGTCTCTGCGCCTCCGTGGTGAAATCCTGGGTTTGGTTACGGGTTCTAAATCCCTCCAAAACAGTCGTTCCACCCTGTGAAGGGTCTGCGGTACACTAGGACCAACCTCCCATCCTGCCGGATGGGCTCGAAGAATGGGGACAATATGGCCGGTCAAACCGGATGGATGGAACAACGCAAACAAGAGCGGGTTTCAACCGCTTTGAAAGTGTCCTACCGGGCGCTGGACTCGGAAGAAAAAAACAACTTGCTCGGCCAGCCGCGCTATCGCCAAACCACCGCCGACCAGCTGCCCCACCTGTCCCAGAAGTTCCGCATGTACCACGCCGTGACCAAGGATATTTCCGAGGGCGGCCTGGCCATCTTGGGGGACCACTCCTTCGCCCAAGGCGACCATGTGGAAGTTTCCATCCAACTTCCGCAGTACAACGTGGCCGTGACCTTCCTGGCCGAGGTGGTCCGCTGCAGCCCTTATTTTGAATTGGGCAAGACCCTCTACAGCGCCGGGATCCGGATTCTCGCCCTCAACCGCGAGGACATGGACCGGCTGGCCAAGTACCTCCTCACCGAAAAGCTCCGCGAAAAACCCGAAAAGTGAAGCCGCGCCGGTCCCAAACCGGCCTTGGGAACAAGGGATACCAGCCTTAAAAGGTTTTCCGCTCTCTTTTCCCGGGACGTTCCGTTGAAACCGCCCTTCCTTCTTCCCACAATGAATCGTGGGCGGAAAGGGAGGAAACGATGAACCCTTTCTTACTCATAGTGACGGGCTTGGCCCTCGGCGACCTGCACACCCTCAGCTCCGAAATCCGATCCAATGAAAAAGATATCGAGGACGCCCAAAACCTCATCCGGAGCGGGAAAACCATGACGTTGCAGGAACGCCAAGCCCTCCTGGACCCTATTGAGATGGACCGCTCCCACATCGCCGCCTATTGGCCCGATCCCGCCAACGACCCTTCTTTTCCGCAGGCGAACCGGGACCTGTTGACGGAAGAGGAGAGGGCCTTTGGGGACCGGGTCCGGAAAAACCTTCACTGGGAAAATTCCCCGGGGCTTTCCGCGGGACTCTTTCACGGTCCCGGCCCTGCGGGGCGGTTTAAATCGTTATTCGCCTTCCCTCCTCCAAAAAAACTTCAAAAGGCCCGTCAATTTCACCCGGTATTTTTTTTGGCTCTTGGATGGAACAAGGGCTGAACCTAGAATAGGGGCCATCAAGGCAAAAGGAGGAAGGCATGAAGTCAAAGTTCCTGAGTTTGGCCGTTGTTTCCTTGTTTCTCGCGGGTGGGATCGGGATCGCCCGGGCCCAAGATGACAACCGGATCATTGGAAAGTTCGACCAAGCCGGGCCCCACAGCCGGTTGCGCACCGCCTCCATTTACCTGACCTTCAAGGACGACAAGG
>JAICXI010000024.1 GCA_025980505.1 bacterium
GGTGAAGTCGTCCGCCAGGATCGCGCGCCAGCCGGAGGTTCCGAAGGTAATTTTCGACATCGAACATTCTCCTTGGTGGTTTTGGGTCAAAAAGTTGAAAGCAAAAGCTCGGAGCCGGAGGTATCAAAGGCGATTTCAGGCGCTGTTCATCCCTCCAAGGGGTTTCCGCCTTGAGCGGGAGGAATCTTAAGGGAAAAGGAGTCCTATGGCAACCAAGTCCGTCATAAAGAAAGGTTGAGTTGTCACGTTGAAACCGCTTGAATCCTCTCGCTTAAGCAAAGCAAATCCAGAAGTCAGACGTTCTTGATGAATGCCAGGAAGCTTTGAAAATCGATCGCTTTCGGTGCTTTTTTAATCTGTCGTTGCGAGGAATGCCCCGCGAATAGCGGGGCGATTATGGCGAAGCAATCCCGGTTGAAAACAGCAGGTTTTGCCCAAGGCAAAACCCCAACCTTAGACCACCCATGAACTCGGATTGCTTCGCCGCCCAATTCGCGACTCGCAACGACAGATAAGACCTTTCCCGAAAATGTTTGATTTGGCCGTTTATGAAGTTTTCGACCGTTGGCCAATGTCTGACTTTTATAAAACACAAGGTAGATCCGTCGAAATCCGGTTCATTCTCGTGGAAGGAAGATTCCTAAAAGCGGGAACGGGTTTTTGCGATTTCGGAGTGCCGGTCCAGAACGGTGAAGAAAAGGATCCAAGGACAAGGGAGGATATCCGGGTGAACTTTTCCCGGCTTCCCCATCCCTGTCGCTTCCCTCCCGGGGCGGAGGAACCGGGGGTTTCAACGAAACGCCGGGCGGGTCATTCCTTCCGCCTTTTCATAACGCTGCCCCGACGCCCTCACCCCTGCCACTTCTTGATCTTCTCCACGTAAGTGGCCACCAGTTCCTGGGCCTTTTTCTCGCTTTCGGCCTCGGCGCTCACGTGGAACAAGGCCATGTCCGCATCCGGCAGGATCATGACCGAAGATCCGTTCTGGGTGACCTTGACCCCGTCCACCAGTTCCCGCTTCTCGTTGGCCGTATCCTCGATGAGGTGCCGCATGATGGTGCCCTTCATTTCCCACGAGCAAGGCACCTTCTGGGCCACCTGGGCCTTCTTGGGGACCTGTTCCAGGAAATGCGACACCGGCTTGCCCTCGCGGGCCACGAACTCCATCAACTTGGCCGTGGACATCATGGCGTCCATGTAGGGTGCGAAGGACGGGAAAATGAAGCCGCCGTCCGCCTCGCCCACGAAGGCCACGTCCTTCTGGGTGGCCGCTTCCATAAGCGAATAATAGCTGATGCGGGTGCGTTGCACCAAGCCGCCCTGGGCCCGGGCCAGGTCGTCCAAGGACTGGGAGACGTTGACCGGCACCACCACCTTGGCGCCCTTTTGCCCGTGGAACGTGAAGAGCGAGAAGAGGGCCAGCAGTTCGCCGCCCTCCAGCAAATGGCCCTTTTCATCCACCACAAATACCTTTTCGGCGCCCGCGTCGAACAGCACCCCGAAGTTCGCGCGCAGCGTGGGCACGATATCCGAAAGCTGCTTCAGGGAGGCCTGGAACTGTTCGGGCGTCTTGGTGAGCTTGGTTTCGTCCATGTAGGCGTTCAAGGCCACCACGTCGCAACCCAACTTGCCCAACAGCATGGGGAAGATGGGCGCGGCGGCCGAGAAGGCGTAGTCGATGACCACCTTGGGCTTGAACTCCAGGATGCTTTTCACGTCCAGGGCCGCCAGGAACCCCTCGTGGTAGAACTCGATCATGCGGTGCGGAAAAACCAGCTCGCCCGTATCCTCCATGGTGGCCCGGCGGAAATCCTCGCGGTAAAAGAGGTTTTCGATGCCCTTTTCCTTGCCCGAGGAAAGGGCCAGGCCCCGGCCGTCGAAGAACTTGATGTCCACATATTGCTTGTCGAAGGGGCTCTTGCGGGTGTGCAACCCCCCGGCGTCGGAAAGCTTGGGCACGGCGTAACGCGCCACCGAAATGGGCATTTCCTGCAGGTCGTGCACGTTGACGCCCGAGGAAAGGATGCCGGAAATGAGCGCGCGGTTGATCATGCGGCTGGTCTTGTGGATATCCCGGCCCGTCAGGACGGTGGAACCCTTGGGCAGCGAAGCCCCATAGGCGGCTCCCAGCTTGCTGGCGAATTCGGGCGTGATGTCGATGCCCGCCATGCCCGTCACGCCGTGCTGGCCGAAGATGGACCGCGCCCACTTGTCGCCCCAAATGAGCGACGTGGAAAGCCGGGCCCCGTCCTCCACCGACTTGTTGGGCCAGACCTTGACGCCGGCCTTGACCACCGCTTCCTTGCCGATGGTGCAGTTGTCCGAAATGATGGCGCCCTCGAAGATGCTGGCCTTCTCTTGAACGTCCGTGCCCGAGGCCAAAACGCATTCGCGCACCTGGGCCTCGGCGCCGATGGACACGTTGCGCCACAGGATGGCGTTGGTCAGGACCGCCCCCTCCTCCACTTGGCAGCCGTCGCCCAGGACCGAGTTGGTGATCTTGGCGCCCCTGCCCACGTGGCAGTTGTCGCCCAACACCACCGTGCCCGAAATCTGCGCCGTGGGATCGATGGAGGTTTTCTCGCCGGCCCAGATTTCCTTGCCCACCTTGTTCATGCGCGAGCCAGGCATGCGGATGTCCACTTTGCCCGCGAAGATGTCCTGGTGGGCCAGGCGGTACTGGTCCAAGTTGCCGATGTCGGCCCAATAGCCCTGGGCGATGTAGCCGTAAAGGGGCATGCCCTCGCGCAACATTTGGGGGAAAAGGTTCTTGGAAAAATCAAACTCGGTTTTTTCCGGGATCAGGTCCAGCACATCGGGCTCCAGGATGTAAATGCCCGTGTTCACCGTGTCCGAGAAGACCTCGCCCCAGGTGGGTTTTTCCAGAAACCGCTCGATCTTGCCGTTCTTGTCCGTGATGACCACGCCGAAGGCCAGGGGATTTTCCACGCGGGTGAGGATCATGGTGGCCTTGGCCTTATTCTTCTCGTGGAAGCGGAGGGCCTCGGTGAGGTCGAAGTCCGTCAGCACGTCGCCCGAGATGACCACGAAGCGCTCTTCGCCGATCAGGGACTGGCAATTCTTGACCGACCCCGCCGTGCCCAGGTCGCTTTCCGCGGCCTTGTACATCATCTGCACGCCGAAATCAGCCCCGTCGTGGAAATACTCGGTGATGGTTTCGGGCTGGTAGAAAACCACGCTGATGAGGTCCGTCAGCTTGTGTTTTTTCAGGAGGTCCACGATGATTTCCATGATGGGACGGTTGACCATGGGAATCATGGGCTTGGGCAGGTTGATGGTAAGGGGCCGCATGCGGGTACCGAACCCGCCGGCCATGATGACTGCCTTCATAGGAACCCCTTTTCGCGGACCCGACAAAGGTCGGGCCTCAAGATGCCTTTCCCGGCCGGGAAAGGGACAAGGAAGGACGCTGATCCAATGCACCGAGGAATGGAAACAAGCTTATTTTAGCTTATTTTCACTTTAAAATTTATAACTTTCTCTCCCGCCTCCATGGCACAATACCCCCCCCGGGCGCCGGAAGCCGGAGGGGTAGAAGCGACGAAAATTAAAACTTGCCTTGCATTTTTCCCCTCCAAAACCCATTTTATTAACCCGGCCCGGCCGGTTTTGATTCGCATCGAAGTTCCGGGAGGCCGATAAGCCGGCGGGTTCCAACCCCATACCACCAAGGAGTTCCCCTTTCATGAGCGTTTCCGAACAAGATGTTTTAAAAGCCTTGAGGGCCGTCAAGGACCCCGACCTGCACCAGGACATCGTGACCCTGGGTTTCATCAAGAACATGAAAATCGACGGCGGCAAGGTGGACTTCGACATCGAGATGACCACCCCCGCCTGCCCGGTCAAGGACCTCTTCAAAAGCCAGGCCGCGGCCGAAGTGAAAAAGGTCTCCGGCGTGACCGAAGTGGAGGTTCGGATGACCTCCAACGTGCGCCAGGCCCCCACGGGCATCAAGAACCTGAACATGCCCACGGTCAAAAACCTCATCGCCGTGGCCTCGGGCAAGGGGGGCGTGGGCAAAAGCACCGTTTCCGCCAACCTGGCCCTGGCCTTGGCCAAGGCCGGCGCTTCCGTGGGGCTCATGGACGCGGACGTCTACGGGCCTTCCATCCCCCGCATGCTGGGCGTGCTGGGCCAACAACCCGAAACCGACCCCCTTTCCAAGAAGATGGTGCCCTTCGAGAAGCACGGCATCAAGTTCATGTCGGTGGGCATGCTGCAACAGGAATCGGACACGGCCCTCATCTGGCGCGGGCCCATGGCCAGCAAGCTGGTGCAGCAGTTCCTGGGCGGCGTGGAATGGGGCGCCTTGGACTACCTCTTGATCGACCTGCCGCCGGGCACGGGCGACATCCAGTTGACCCTGACCCAATCCGTTCCCTTGGCTGGCGCCGTCATCGTCACCACGCCACAGGACGTGGCCCGCACCATCACGCAGAAGGGCCTGCGCATGTTCCAGCAACTGCAGGTGCCCATCATCGGCGTGGTGGAGAACATGAGCGGGTTCGTGTGCGAACACTGCCACCAGGTGACCCCGATCTTCAAGAAGGGCGGCGGGCGGAAAATGGCCGAGGAACTGGCCGTGCCCTTCCTGGGCGAGATACCCCTGGAGCAAGTGATCGCCGCGGACGGCGATTACGGCGTTCCCACCGTGGCCGCCCATCCCGACTCCGCCTCGGGCCGGGCCTACGACGGCATCGCCCGCCAGATGGCCTCCCAACTTTCCATCATCAACGCCGCCACCGCCCAGGTCTCATCCCGGCCCAAGGAAGTGAACACCCAGGACCCGCAGGTCACGGTCATCACCTGGGACGACGGCAAGGTGGTGCGCTATCCCAACCGTTACTTGAGAAGCATGTGCCCCTGCGCCCAGTGCGTGAACGAGGTGACCGGAGAGCGCATGGTCCGTTTGGAATCCATTGACCCCGAAGTTCGCATTTTGAGCGTGGCGCCCGTGGGCCGCTACGCCCTTCACTTTCAATGGTCGGATGGCCACGGCACCGGACTTTATTCCTTCGAAACCCTGCGGAAACTTGGGGAGTAACGTTTTTATTTTCCAAGTCTTTCTTCCGGCAGGGACTGTGCTTAATATTGTTGAAGGCAAGGGTCGCGGTTACATTTTCGTTGAAGAAAGGGCCCCATGGATAACATCGTGACGGTTCTGGTGATCGGGCTTTTGGCGGGCTGGTTGGCCGGAAGGATTCAAAAAGGGCGGGGTTTCGGCATCGCCGGGGACTTGGTGATCGGTATTTTAGGCGCGGTGTTCGGCACCTGGCTTTTCCGGCAATTGGGCTTTTACCCCTACGGTTTCACCGCCGAACTGGTGGCGGCCGTGGTGGGAGCCTTGGTCATTTTGTTCCTTCTGGGCGCCGTGGCCCGCAAATAAGAAGGCAAGTAGCCGACGGCCGGCGGGGCGTCAGCCGCCAAGGACCGGCGGCATATTCACCCGGGGAGGTTCGAACGTGAAAAAACTTTTCTTCGCCGCCGCCTTGGCGGCCGGCTTGGTGGCCGGCGGAATCTTCGCCGCCGATTCCACCGACCAAAAAATCAACATCGACGTCCACCATTTAAAGAAGGACTACCAGGCCAAGGTGGCGAAGGAGTTGCGGGACATCACCCACCGGATCCGGCTCTTGAAACACAAGGCCTTGAAAGCCGACAACCACGCCCGGGCCGATATTAAAAAAGAGACCCGGAAACTGGACGCCCAAAAGGCGGTCGCGGACAAGAAATTCGCCGAGCTGAAGAAGTCCACCGGCGACGCCTGGAAAGACCTCCAAAAAGGCGTGGACGCCGCCGTCGACAACCTGAAAAAATCCGTCGACGAGGCCGCCAAGCGCTTCAAAATCTGAGCCCAACCCGATTTTTCCGCTCCACCGCAGGGGCCTAGTTTCCGGAGCGGACGCACCGGCCCCGGGCCCCTTTTTCTTCCCATTCCTTCGCCGGACCCTCCTTCCCGCCCTTGAACCGAACTCTTAAATTCCCTTGGGTTTTCTTTTCCCTTGCTATTGAGAATGGTTTTCAATACGATTGACCCCTCCCAAGGAAGGGGTCAAATCATGAATCGCGCCGTCCGTCTTTTCCTACCGCTCTTCGCCGCCGTCCTTTCGGCCGGGTTGTTGCCGGTGCGGGCCGGTGAAATCTCCGACCGGTCCCCCCGTTTCCTGGTCCACCTTTTGGACTACCTGGCCGCGGATTACGCGGGCGCGGTCAAGGACGGGAAGGTGCTGAGCGCTTCCGAATACAAGGAACAAGTGGAGTTCTCCGGCATGGCGCTGGAGCTCAGCAGGACCCTGCCCCAGTTGAAGAAGTCCCCCGAGGTCCAAGCCATGGTTTCCCGGCTCCAAGGGCTCATCGCCCAAAAAGCCGGACCCGCCCAGGTTTCCCTTTTGGCCCGGCAAACCGAGCAAAAGGTGATCGCCCAAAGCGGCCTTTCCGTGGCTCCCTCCCTTTGGCCCAACCTGCGCAACGGCCGGGCCTTGTTCCAAAAGAGCTGCGCCCTTTGCCACGGCATGGAAGGCCGCGGCAACGGCCCCTCGGCCAAGACCTTGAGCACCCGACCCGCCGATTTCATGGACGACAAAGCCATGTCTCAAATGTCCCCCTTCAAAGCCTTCAACACCGTCCGGCTGGGGGTCCCGGGCACCGCCATGGCGTCCTTTCCTTCTTTTTCCGACAAGGAGGCGTGGGACCTGGCCTTTTACGTCGTCTCCTTGCGTTACCAATCCGGCGTGACCCTCTCCACCGCCGATTTCGAGAAACTCCAAAAGTCCCTGGGTTTCTCCGGCCCCGAACTGCTGCAAAGGGTGGCTTCCCTCAACGACCGCGACCTTTCGGCGTCCCTTCCCGGTTCGGCGTTGGAAAAGAAAGGAACGTTGGGGGCCCTCCGCCTCCACACCCTGGAGCAATCCGAGCAGGCCCTTTTGGATTTCGCGCGCTCCACCCTGGAACAATCCCTGGCCGACTACCGCGCCGGCCGCGAATCCCAGGCCCACGACGGGGCCCTGAAGGCCTACGTGGAAGGCGTGGAGCCCGCCGAACCCAAGCTTCGGGCCAGCGACTTGAAGGCCACTTCCAACCTGGAGGAGGCCATGGGCCTGGTGCGAAACGACATGGCCTCTGGCAAGCCCCTGGACCAGGTGGCCGCCTCGGGACAAAAGGCCCTGGCTTGCCTTCAAAAGGCCATGGAACTTTTGGGACGGCAGGTCTCCTCCCCCTGGCTCACCTTCGTGCTGGCCTTCGGCATTTTCCTAAGGGAAGGGTTCGAGGCTTCGCTGCTCATCGTGGCCCTTTTGGGCGTCCTGAAGGCCACCGGCGCCGTGCGCGCCGCCGTTTCGGTGCACGCCGGATGGCTATCGGCCTTGGCGCTGGGCGTGGCCGCCTGGTTCCTTTCCGGCTGGCTCATGATCTTGAGCGGCGCGGGACGCGAGCTGCTGGAAGCCGTCACGGGCGCCCTGACCATCCTGGTGCTTTTGTACCTCGGCTTCTGGCTGCACAGCCGCACCGAAATCCACCGCTGGAAAACCTTTATTGAAGGCCGCATCCAGGCCGCCCTCAAGGGCAGCAACCTCCTGGAACTCTTCGCCATCGCCTTTATGGCGGCCTTTCGCGAGGCCTTTGAAACCGTTCTTTTCTTGCGCGCCATCTGGCTGGGGGGCGGGGCCGACAGTAAGGCGGCCCTTTTGGCCGGGGTGCTTTCGGCCTTGGCCTTGATCCTTTGGATGAGCTGGCTGCTGTTAAGGTTCAGCACGCGCCTGCCGTTGAAAAGCCTTTTTACCCTTTCCTCGATCATCATGGTGGTGCTGGCGGTCATGCTGGCCGGCCAGTCGGTCCATTCCTTCCAGGAGGTCGACTACCTGGCCATCCATCCCTTTCCCTTGAACCTGCACTTTGACTGGTTCGGCCTTTATCCCACCTGGGAAACCCTGGCCGGGCAAGGGGCGGTCCTGGCCTTGAGCCTTTTCCTCTGGATTTACGGCAAAAAGCCTCCCCAACCACGGCAGCCCCGATAACCCCCCTCATTCCGGCCGGCGCCCTTATTGCCCTCTTCCGGGGATTTTCCTAGGTTAAAGGAAAAAGGGAACCACCGGGAGGAGGCACTTCATGCCGGCCCCTACCAAAAATCCAAACAACATATTCCTCACCAACTACCAATACGATGCGGTCAACGAACAAACCGAATTGTTGTGGCGGTGTTCCAAGTGCGGTGAGTTGGTTCATCGGAATGAAGGCTTGCCGGAGGCCTGCCCCTCTTGCGGGGCTTCGCGCCGGGAATTCGCCCTGGTGGAGGAAGATTAAACCCGCCAAGGAAGAAAGGCTTTGCGGTTAGCGGATGGCGCTTGGCGCCCGAAACCGGAACGAAACGCCGTCCGCTGGCTGCCGAAGGCCGGAGGGCTGCTTTTAATTTGAAACGGATCGGATTTTCTTAAGAAGGTCGTCCGCGGACACAAACCCCACCACCCGGAGGTCCTTTTTCTCCCGCCCGTCCGGCCCCACGAAAAGCAGGGTGGGCACGCCCATGATGCCGTAGTTTTTCTTGAGGTCCTCCACCGGGCCCGAAGTGTATTGAGTGAGGTCCGCCTTCAACAGGACCCAGCCTTGGAAAGCCCGGTGGATCTCGGGGTTGGAAAAGGTTTTGACCTCTAATTCCTTGCAAGGCAGGCACCAACTGGCGGAAAAGTCGATAAAAACGGGCCGGTGGTCCTTCCGGGCCAGGCTTACGGCCGCGGGGTCGTAATTGGAAAAAGGCAGTTCCACGGGTTGGGGCCAGGCGGAATAAACCAAAAACCCCAGGACCGCCAGGCAAAGGCCGAAAACGTGCTGGAAGGTTTTAAAGGCGGTGGTGACCCCCTTGCCTGAAAAGACCCAGCCCAATAACAAACCGCAGGCCTCCAGGTAAAGGGGCACGGCCGCACGGCTGAAATCCCTTGGGAGCAGCGGGTTCAAAAAATAAAGGGGCATTCCCAGCAGGATCAACCCGAATATTTTTTTCACCCATACCATCCACATTCCGGACTTGGGCAGCCGCTGGATTTCGTTGGAAAAAAAGCCCAGCCAGATGTAGGGAAAACCCAGGCCCAGGGAAAGCGTGAAGAACATGATGAAGCCCAGGAAGGGGTCGGCCTTGGCCGCCACAAAGGTCAGCAAGCCGATGGAAAAGGGGTCCACGCAAGGCGCGGCCACGATGCCGAAAACCAGGCCCATGCCCAGCGCCCCCAGGAAGCCCTGGGTCTGGCTGGAGGCGATCCGGTTCAAAAGCCAGGCCGGCGCCTGGATCTCGTAAAAGCCGAACATGGAAAAAGAAAGGGCCGCGAGAAGCAGCGAGATGCCGAGGAGCACCCAGGGGGACTGGAGGGTGGACCCCAGTATCTTGCCGGTCAAGGCCGCGGTCACCCCGAGCGAGGAATAAGTGATGGAAATCCCCACCACATAGGCCACGGCCCGGCCCAAAAGCACGCCCGCCTTTTCGGCCTTCTGGTTCCCAAAATAGGAAACCGTCAGGGGGATCATGGGGTAGACACAGGGCGTCAGGTTGAGCGCCAAGCCGCCGATGAAGATCAAAACGAAAGTGAGAAGCACGCCGTGGGTTTTCAGGTACCTGGCGATGATGTTTTCCGGGCCGGCTTCCCCGGCCTGGGAAACCGGCGCCTTTTGGAAAAGCGCGGCATTCACGGGCGCGACCGGTTCCTCAAGCCCCGCCACTTCAATGGGGACGGAAAAAGACACGGTGGCCGGGGCCAGGCAGACGTGGTTGTTGCAAGCCTGGACCCTCAACCGGAAAGGGATCGACCGTTTGCCTTTCGCGGCGTCATCGGCCAATTGCAGGTCGGCGTAAAGGACTACCGTCCCCTCATAAACGGGGAAGGCCTGGGCAACGCCGCCCAGGGCCTTGGGAACGCCCGGGGGGTAGCGGGGAGACCCGGAGAGGGTGGCGGACGATCCCGGCGCCAGTGAAAGTTCCGCGGGGATGAAGAAGGGAGGCAAACCCTCATGGGCGTTGACGTGCCAGCCCGCCCTCACCTTGAGCCGGACAGCCACCGTCAACAGCGCTCCGGGATGAAGGGGCGAAAGCGAGGGGAAACCCTCCGCGGCCACCACTTCCCCGCTGTCGGCCGGCAGGGCGCCTGCCGGCGCGGGAAGGGGGGAAGCCGTTACGCCCCAAAAAAGGACGGCCAGCATGGGGAAGATTTTCATGACGTCTAATACTCCACTTTTTGAAAGAAGGTTACTGGACGGAGGCCGAGATCACCTCCATCCCTTCCCTCTCCCTTAAGGGGAGGAGGAGTTGTTTTGTCTTGTCCGTCGA
>JAICXI010000325.1 GCA_025980505.1 bacterium
GGTGCCCGGGCTGGCCTTCGACTTGAAGGGAAACCGCCTGGGATTCGGCAAGGGTTATTACGACCGGATCCTTCCCCAATTGAAGAAGTCCGCCCTCATCATCGGTTTGGCCTATTCCTTCCAGGTGGTGGAACAGGTGCCGGTGACCACCGAGGACATCCCCGTCGCGGCCCTTTTGACGGAAAAAGGGTTTCATTCGTGTAAAAAATGAGGCGGGCCCTCCCGGTTTCCCGGGGCCGCCCCCAACCTTCCCGCCGCTTGTTTTATCCCTTTGCTTTTCACCCCCTTTTTGTCTAATCTCGGGGCAAATCCACTGAAAAAGGGACACTCATGAACATCCTCATCATCGGCGATATCATCGGCAAACCGGGCCGCCACGCGGTCCACAATTGCATGGAACGGGTCAAAAAGGATTACACCATCGACTTCACGGTGGCCAACGGCGAGAACATTGCGGGCGGCACCGGCATCCAGCCCGATTCCTTTAAGGGCCTCCTGGATACGGGCGTGGACGTCGTCACCAGCGGGAACCATATCTGGTCCAAAAAGGAGGTTAAGGAAATCATCGGCCGGGACGCCCGGCTTTTGAGGCCCCACAACTACCCTTCCGACGCCCCGGGCTCGGGGTTGGGAATCTTCGATTGCAAGGGGACGCCCGTGGCGGTCCTCAACCTCATGGGCAGGACCTTCATCAACATCCCCCTCGATTGCCCCTTCAAGACGGCCGACCGGGCCCTTTCGGAAATCCAGGGGAAAGCCAAGGTCATCATCGTGGATATGCACGGTGAGGCCACCAGCGAGAAGAGGGCCATGGGCTGGCATTTGAACGGAAGGGTCAGCTCGGTGACCGGGAGCCATACCCACATCATGACGGCGGACGAGGAAATCCTTCCCGGAGGCACCGCTTATTTGACCGACATCGGCATGTCGGGCTCCCCCAACTCCGTCATCGGCATGAAGCAACCGCAGGTTTTGCAGCGTTTCATCACCGGCATGCCGGCCCGGTTCGAGGTCTCGGAGGAGCTTCCCTACTTGTTCCAAGCCGCCGTGGTTTCCGTGGACAAGGAAACCGGTAAGGCCACCAAGATCGAGCGCATCCGGCAACTCGTGAATTAACGGGGTGCCGTTAAATGAAATGGATAATGCAGGCTGCCCTTATCCACTTTGGATTTTGGGAGTTGGGTCTCCGTCCTTAAAGCGACGGCCCTTCGCCGGCGCCTACCAGCCGGTATAAGTCACCTGGAGGGAGGGTGAAGCCTTTTCGGTGGAGGGTTCTTTTTTTGCGGCCGCGGGCCGGTGCTTTCGCCGGGGGGCGAATTCGGCCTTGAGCTTCTTGTAGTAACGCTTGGCTGATTTGGTTTCCGGGTCGATGGCCAGGGCCTTTTCGTAATACCCAAGGGCCAATTTCTTGTGGTTCCTTGCCTTGGAGTGGAACTCGTAAATGACGCCGATGGTGGCGTAGGTCTCGGCGTAATAATAAGCCGCCCCGTGGATCTCCTTGTGGGCCAGGGAATTCTTCAACAGCCCCAGGGACAGGTCATACTTCCCCTTCAAAAAGGCGTTCATGCCCATGCGGTAATACTGTTTCACCTGGATCAGCGTCGTCACAGGGGCCTGGGTGACCACCGGCGTGGGTTCCTCCATGCCCAGCACCACCTCCGTGGGGGTGGCCGTGGGCGTATCCGGGGCCGCCACGGCGGCCGTCGGTGAAGACAAGACCATGGGTTCGGGCGTGGCCGTGGGTGAAGGCTTGGGCTTCGGCAGGGCGGCGGCGGAGGCTTCCTGCGGGGATGCGGCCTGGGATTCGGTTTTCAGGTCTAGCCACCAGCTCAACCCCGCCCGCACATCCACATATTGGAAATCATTGGGCGCCTGGACCCAGTGGCTTCCCACCGCCAGGTCGAGAAAAAGAGGCCCGATCATGGAAACGCGGCTGCCCACGCCGGCTTTTAATTGATAAGGGCCGCCAACCGAGGAAAGGTTCAGGCCCGCCCCGCCGTAAAGGTAAGGTGAAAATTTGTCCTTGCCGTTGGCCATCGGGAATAGGCGGCCTTCAAAATTCAACATCGACACCGTGAACCCCGATGAAAAATAAAAAGCGGTCCTTTCATAGCTCAAGCCCAGCGAGGCGTAAGGCGAGGCGTTCCATTCGCCCAAAAAATCCAGCCCCAACGCATCGGAAACGGAATCGGCCAGGACCCTGGGCTGGACCGGCGACCCATAAAGGCCGAACAAGGTGAAGGAAACCGGCGGGACTTCGGCGGACAGTGCGATGGAAGCCGCGAACCAAAAGGCCAAGACCTTGGGACTCCGCCTCAATAAGAACACGTTCAATCCCTTTCGCGGCGGTATTTGTAAACTTCCCGGAGATGACGACGGGCGGTTGGATTATCCGCCTCATATTTCAACGCGGCTTGGTAATACCGGTAAGCCCTTCCATAATGGATGATGTGGAACTGGTAAATAACCCCCAACATGGCGTTGGCTTCGGCGTAAATGTATTTGGGCGTATAGGGGTCTTGTTTGGCCACGGCTTTTCTCAAGAAAACAATGGCCTGGTCGTAATCCCGTTCCTTGTAATACTTGATTCCGGCATCGTAATAATCCCTGGCCTTGACCACGCCTTGCCCCACCACCGGCGTGGGCTCGGAATCCCCGGCTTCAATGTTGGTTTCTTCCCCCGAATCCCCGGAAGCGGGGGCGACGGTTGGAACCGGCGTGGCGGTGGCCACCGGGTTGGAAGGCGGAATAACGGGCTGGGAGGTGGGTTGGACGGCGGCGGGTGTGGGGCTGGGCTGGGCCGAAAGATCGTTCATGTCGAATTCGACATCGGCCAGGGCCTTGAAATTTCCAAATAAAAGCAGGAAGGCCGGCAGGGCCAAAACCCCCATGGCTGTCAAAGCGAAGTGTAAGTGTCGTTTCAAGCCATTACCTCCCCCCGATTCCAGGATCGGGTAAAGTTTAACAAGTTTTGGCGATTTCTTCTAAACTTTCTCCGCAGGATTTGACTATTTTTTTCAAGTGTTCGGGGCCAAGGACCGTTGAAAAAAACATGGCCTCGAATTGGGAAGGCGGCAGGTAAACACCTCTTTGGGCCATGGCCCAGAAAAAGCGGGCGTATTGGGAGCGGTCCGATTCCTTGGCTTGGGCGTAATTTTCGATCGGATGGCCGCAAAAAAACAAAGTCGCCATGCTTCCCACCCGCTGGAAAACGCCGGCCACGCCGGTGGCCTTCAACGCCCGCCGGACGCCCTCCTCCACGAAGGCCGCGGATTCCTCCAATTGCACGTAAAC
>JAICXI010000312.1 GCA_025980505.1 bacterium
GACAATCCGGCATAGCCCTTCTCGTCGAACATGATGTTGGTGCCGCCCTTCCAAAGCGACTGGTGCACGTGCATGCCGCTGCCGTTGTCCCCGAAAAGGGGCTTGGGCATGAAGGTGGCCACCATGTTGTGGCGGCGCGCCACGTTCTTCACCACATACTTGTACCGCAGGAGTTTGTCGGCCATTTTGGTGAGCGAATCGAACACCATGTCGATCTCGGCCTGGCCACCCGTGGCCACCTCATGGTGGTGGGTCTCCACGGGGATACCCGCTTCCTGGATGAGCGTGGCCATTTCGGACCGGAGGTCCATCTGGCTGTCCGTGGGCGGCACCGGGAAATAGCCTTCCTTATGCCGCACCTTGTAGGCCAGGTTGGGATACTCGTCCCGGCCCCTGTTCCACAGGGCCTCGGTGGAATCCACGGAGTAATAACCGCTGTTCATGGTTTGGTCGAACTTCATGTCGTTGAAGATGAAAAACTCGGCTTCGGGTCCCCAGTAGGAAATGTCGCCGAGGCCGGTGGACTGGAGGTGCTTTTCCGCCTTCTGCGCCACGAACCGCGGGTCGCGGGAATAGGATTCCCGCGTGACGGGATCGATGACGTTGCAGGTCAAGACCAGGGTGGCGGCCTCAAAGAAGGGGTCGATGAAGGCCGAGTCCGGGTCAGGGATCAGCAGCATGTCCGATTCGTTGATGGCCTGGAAACCGCGGATGGAGGAACCGTCGAAACCCTTGCCGTCCTTGAAGGTGTCTTCGTCGAAGAATTTCACCGGTGAAGTCGTGTGTTGCCAAACGCCCGGCAAGTCGATAAAGCGGAAATCAACGTACTTCACATCCTTTTGCTTAATCAGATCCATCACTTCTTTCACCGTCATAAAGTCCCTCCTCAAAAATTCCGGTTCCCTCTTGACCGCCCCTAAGCTCGCGCCGAGGCCCAGCCCAAATCAAGGGTTTTATCGGAAAGCAAAACCCCTGCCAATTCCAGGCGGGGAACAAAGATCGATCCAAGGGTGAAAAAGAGGAAAAAGAACGCAAAACAAAAGGATTTGACTTTTTTGATTCAATTGCACCTGTAGGATTTCTTTTACAAAAAGGTTGGCTTGTAGCCAATTTTGTACTTTTTCAATTTATACCCCAACTGCCGGGGCGTGATCCCCAAAAGCTTGCAGGCCTTGGCCTGGATGCCCCCGCAGCGCTCCATGGCTTCCATGACCTTCATCTTTTCGATTTCCGCCAGGGTGGCGTTGCCCGACGCGGCGGGGCGGAAGGAAGAAGGCAAGGCGGCGGAGGTTTCGGCCGCGGGATAATAAGTGGACAGTTCCAGGGGCAGCGGCACGTCCTCGGTGGTGAAGGTCTCCCCCTTCGCCATGACGGCCATGCGCTCCACGGTGTTTTCCAGTTCCCGCACGTTGCCGGGCCAGTGGTAATTCACCAGGCGGGCGATGACCTCGTTGCCCATCTTGAAGCGCGCCCCGTTTTCCGCGTTGTACTTCTCCAGGAAGTGGCTCAAAAGCAGGGGGATGTCTTCCTTCCTTTCCCGCAAGGAGGGAAGGAAAATGGGGACCACGTTGAGCCGGTAATAAAGGTCCTCCCGGAACTTCCCTTCGGCGATGGCCTTTTCCAGGTTCCGGTTGGTGGCGGCGATGATGCGCACGTCGACCGACAGGGTCTTGGTGCCGCCCACCCGCTCGAACTTCTTCTCCTGGAGGACGCGCAGGAGCTTCACTTGGGTGGCGGGCGAGATGTCGCCGATCTCATCCAGGAAAAGAGTGCCGCCGTCCGCCAGTTCAAACCGGCCCTTGACCATTTCGGAAGCCCCCGTGTAACTTCCCTTTTCGTGGCCGAAGAGTTCGCTTTCCAAAAGCGTCTCCGGCAGGGCCGCGCAGGAAACCTTCACGAACGGTTTTTCGGCGCGGGGGCTGCCGTAATGCACCGCGCGGGCGATCAGCTCCTTGCCCGTGCCCGATTCCCCCCGGATCATGACGGTGGTGCGGGTGGGGGCCACGCGTTGGACCGCCTTGTAGACCTCCGTCATGTTCTTGGAGGAACCGATGACGTTTTGAAGCTTGTACTTTCCCTTCAACTCGCTCTGCAGTTCCCGGTTTTCCTCGAGGAGTTTTTCCTTGTCCCTCTCGATCATCTGGTGGATTTTCAGGTTTTGTCCGATCAGGGAAGCCACGATGGTCAAAAGCCGGACGTCCTCCTCGAAGGAAACGTCCGCGTCCTTGAACAGGCGGTCCACCGAAAGCACGCCCAAAGTCTCGCCCTTGATCTTGACGGGGATGCAAATGAAGGAGATGTTCTGGCGCTTCAAATCCCCCCGGGAACGGGTCCGGTTGAGGAAGAGCGGTTCCTTGCCGATGTCCGGGATGATCATGGGCTCGCCCTTCTCCACGACCTTGCCCGTGACCCCTTCCCCGATCTTGTACTTGCCCCGGGCGATTTCCTCCTTGGTCAATCCGTGGGCGGCCTCGATTCCCAGTTGACCGTTCTTGTCCAGGAGGGTGACGGTGCCCCGGCTCATCGACAGCGCCTTGGCCAGGATCTCCAGGATCTGGTTCAAGACCGATTTGAAATCCAGGTTGGAAGCCATGGCGTGGCTGATTTCATAAAGGGCCGTCAGTTCCTGGATTTTGCGCGCGAACCGTTTTTGAGGATCGGCCATGATTTCGTCTCCGTTTGGACAAATTTGGAAAACTCGTCGATTTCAGCAATAAACTACAATATTGTCAATATTTAAAATAAAAACCTTTTTTCCCCGAAGTCCTACCCCTTTCCCAACACTCGACCCCCTTTCCCGCGTCTAATGAAAGGACGCAAAGAGTCCGCCGGCCTGCCAGCCACGCCTTCGAAATAACCCGTTTCATCTTTTAGGAAGCATCCAAACCGCATTAAAAGGTCGTTATGAAAACCGCCCCCACACTTTTGGCCGCCCTTTTCGGATGTACCGGCTGGATCGCGGGGCCGGCGCTTTACGCCCAAACCCCGCTGGCGTGGGACGACTGCGTCAAGGAAGCCGCCTCCCGCAACCGCGATCTCCTGGCGGCCCAACAATCGGTCAAGGCCGCCGAGGACAGCCACCTCGCCAGCCTGGGGCAGTTCCTCCCCCAAATCGCCTTCAAGGCGGGCATCAACCGTTCGGGTAACGGCGGCGTGAACGACGCCTGGAATTCCCCCCTTTACGGCCAGAGCGCCAACCTCTCCTTGAGCGCCAGCCAGGACATTTTCTCCCTGAAGGATTTCGCCTCCGTGGACCAAGCCAACGCCCAGTTGGACCTCGCCCGCGCCCAACTGGCGCAGACCAAGGCCCAGCTTTCCCGCGACCTCAAAATCGATTTCTACCAATTGCTTTATTCCCAGAAACAAATCGACCTCCTGAAAACCATCGTCGACCGGCAGAAGGCCAACATGGACCTGGTGGAAATGAACTACAA
>JAICXI010000254.1 GCA_025980505.1 bacterium
ATTCGAGGATGTCGGGCTGGACGTCGGCGTCAAGGAAGGGGTGAAAGTCGGGGTCCCGGTAATCACCCGGGTGTTTGTCGCGGTAGCGGTTGACGTTAAAGTAGCGGTATCGGTAGGCGTGTCGGTATTCACCCGGGTATCGGTTGGGGAAAAGGTGGCGCTCGGCGTGGCTGTACTCGTGGGTGTTCCGGTGTTGGCCATGGTATCGGTGGCGGTCGAGGTGGCGGTAAGGCTGGGGGTTTTAGACGCCGTGAAGGTCAAGGAAGGGGTGGCGGTGGAGGAAGCGGTCGAAGTGGGCGTGAAAGGGGCTGTGTCGGTTGGGGTGGAGGTGTTGGTAAGGCTGGCGGTGGAAGTGGCCGTCGCCGTGGGGGTGCTTGAGGCCGTACCCGTGGGGCTGTTGGTGCGCGTGGCCGTCGGACTTGCGGTGGTCGTGGCCGAGGGAGTGGAGGTGGCCGTCGGGCTCTTCGTAGGAGTGGCTGTCGGTGTGAAAGTCGGGGTTCCGGCCGGGGTCGGCGTATTGGAGGTGGCCGGTAGGTTCCCATAGAGGATCCCCCGGCCCCCGGCCCCGAGATAACAGCGGCCGTAGATGTTCTCATCCCCCTCGATCCATCCCGGGTTGTTGAACTGGTGGTTGAAATCGTTGATCTGCGTCCAGGCCGCACCCGCGCCATCGTCGCAGCGGAAGAATCCATAAGTGCCGTTGACGGTCCCGACCAGGAAGACGGCCGGGTGGGCCTGGCCCGGAGCGGCCTTGCCAAACCCCACCGGCCCCATGGGTTCGTAAACGTTCGGGATGGCCGTCACGCTGGAACCCGCATGGGTGAACCGATAGAGGGCATTGTAGGTGGAGACCCAGAATTCCCCGGGCTCCCCGAAGACGGGCCGGGGCACGACCCACTGCCCGTTGCCGTTGGCGTCGCCCCAATTGACGGGGAGGGTGTTCACCTGGGTGAAACTGGCCCCGTAATTGGTGCTGACGTAGATCGTCACGGAATTGCCGTAAACCCACTGGCTGGGATAGGTGGCGTAGAAGGTGGAGGGGTCGGAGCGGTCCGAGGCCACCATCGCGCCGCTGGGAAGCCCGGAGCAGGTCGACCAACCCCCGCCGAGGGAAGAAGCGTAGGCCGGGGAGCCGTAGCCGCTATAGGGGGACACCACCACCCGGGAGCCGTCGGCGGCCACCGCCACCGATCCCATCTGGCCCGAGGTGCCGTAACCCGGGGGAGCGCTTCCCCAAGGCGTCCAGGTCTGCCCGTTGTTGGTGGAATAGGCCACGTCGTCGTTCACCGACGAAGGGTTGGTGCTGTTCCCCACCCGGACCACCGTATTGGGCCTCGATTCGGCGAAGTCCAGCATGTTGGTATTTGAATATTGGGGGTTGCAGTACATGCCCGAGGCGGGAGATTGGGTCACGTCCGTGTGGCGCATGCCTCCCACGTCGCCCAAGCAGGAAAAGAGGATGCCCCCCGACGACGCGGGGTTCATGTAAATCGCCACCGTTTCCTCCAGGTTGTTGTCGCTGTAGGTCCAGGAAACCGGGCTCGCCTGGATATTGGCGCTGCTCCAAACCCCGCCGCCGCCCCCCGCCCCGCCGACGGGTAAATGGCGTTGTTGGAATTAAATGGATCGATGGCCACGCACCCGGCCCAACCCGCCCCTCCCGAGCCGTTATTGCATCCTCTTTGGTATAGGGCGCCGTTGACGTCGAAGACCGAGTAGCTGGAGCCGGCCAAGGCGATGACCGACCAGGAACCGCCGCCGTTGGTGGTGGAAAAAAGCCGGTCGGGCCCGCCCCACCAATCGATGGTCGTGACCAGGGCGTGGTTGGCGTTTTCGGGGTCCACGCTGATACCGGCATAGCCGCCGCTGCCGCTCCCCGGCCCGTTGGAGGGGGTCACGTTGCTCCAACTCAAGTTGGAGGTGTTGAGCTTCCAGATCTGGCCCGTCAAGACGCTGTTGGGCCCGTAGCCGCCGCTGTCGTAGACGATCCAAAGGTTGCCGTCCGTGCCCAGGCTGGCGTGGGGCGTAATCATGTTGGAGGGCCCGCCCGAAATAAGCGTCCAGCTCGCGCCCGCGTTGGTGGACCGGTACAGGTTGCTGTTGCCGGAACTCATGGCCAGCACCCCCACGTAAAGGGTGGCCGAGGCCGAGCCCGGGGCGCCGTGGGGGTCGAAGAGGACCCAGCCGAGCCCGTAGCCCGCATCGCCGTTCACGGGAAAGGAAGTCACCTGGGACCAACCGGCGGCCGAGTTCGTGCTCACCCAAAGCCCCTGCCAGCGGGAGCCGAAATAAAGCTTGGAGGCCTGGTTGGGGTCCACCGCCAGGCGTTCCCCGGCTTCCCGGCCGTCGTTGTTGCCCGCGATGGTGACGGGGATGGCGTTGGCAGTCCACGAATTGCCCTGGTCCGTGGAACTGAGGATTGTGCCGGGGCCTGAGAAACCCGCCGCCGCGTAAACCACGTTGGAATTCACCGGATCGGGCGCGATGCTCTCTCCCCCAAAGTTGTTGCCCCTGTACATGTCGGTCAGGGGCACCCATTGGCCGGAGGAATTGTTCCAACGGTAGAAACCGCCGACGTCCGTGCGCGCGTAGAGGAGGCCCTGTTGAGCCGGACTGTAGACCAGCCCCGGGACGAAACCGCCTCCCATGATGGCGACGTTGTTCCAGGTATAGCCCTGGGCCTGGGCCTGGGAGAAGGCAAGGAGGAGCCAAAAGGAGATTGCTTTTACAACCGTAAAGGACGAATGAATTCTCATGTCAAGAAATCCGCCGGATCAAAAACGTCCCGGGTCCGAAACAGCCAAAAAACAAGGTCTGGATTAACCAAGCCGGCATACACCCAACTTAAGGGCATTTCTAATCCCACTCCTGCGGAAAGCCGGTGATTCCGCTTATGGGGTAAAAGGCGAAACCGTAACGATCTTCCCCCGCCCAAACGATCTTGCCGAAAGTTTCCACCAGGTGGCTCTTTTCCATCTCAAAGCGCAGCTTGAGGAAAGATCCCACCTTCAGGGGCCGTTCGGATTTGAAGGCGATGCCCCCACCGCTGATGTCCCGCGCTTGGCCCGAAAGGGGCGGGTCGGGGAAATCCTCCGAATAGGAAGGGAACACGGGAAAAATAACCACCTCCCGATGGAAGGGAACGCGGGAAAACTGGCGTTTTTCAGTTTTCAAAGTCAATTTCCTTGGATTGGGATGCCTGATTGGAAATCCAACTTCAACCTTACCCCGCTCCTCTCCCCGGATCAGCGCCTTAATACTATTAGTGTCTGGGCCCGGGCGGTTTATTCCCAGGGACTTTTGAAGGCCTCCTTTGACGCTTTTTTCTTGGGCCCCCGGCTATTGTCCCAATTGCGGAACTATCTGACGAGAAGGGTTTGCGGGATTACGCGGAGAAATAAAAAGCGGTCAAGACAAGACCCGTGAAAACAATGGAGTGCAGCATCTCCCGGACGCCCAGTTTCATGAGTGGCAACTCCGGCCTCCCTTTAATAAGCCCGGCCACCGCCCGCAAAAGAGCGTAAAGGGGCGCCGTCCACCATCCGCCCCCGGTGGCCATCAGTACGACAGCGGGAAAAAGCAGGTGAAGGGCCAGGGCCCATTTCCCATCGGCCAACCTCCGCCCCAGGGCGAACCCTTCCCCGTTCCGTGACCTTCGCAGCCATTCCTGCCGCACCCTCACATATAAAAGGGCCGCCATGAAATAGCCCGCGAACAAGCCATAAAGCAGGAGGGCCTTGGCTTCCCCGGCACCGGGACGGGTCAGGTAAAGCACCGGCACCGCCAGGGCCACTCCGGCGAAACCCAGGATCTCCGCGGGGAGGAACCTCAAGGTTCGTTTCACCCAAGCCAGGATCACCAGCAATATCCCGATGGGCGTGGCCGCCAGGAAAACCAGCCGCAATTCCCGGGGCGGGGCCTTTTCCCCGAAATAAAACCCGGACAGGAGAAGAACCGCCAAAAGAAGAACGGAAAAGCCCAGTGCC
>JAICXI010000488.1 GCA_025980505.1 bacterium
CTTCGATGGGAATTGAAACAAAGGGATCCTGTCAGTGCCTCCCGGTTCAGCCGGGAGTGCGGCCGTTTCTTCGGCGATAGCCCGGCTTAGGACGCCGCTAAATCACGGGAACAAGCGATGGCGGGCGAAAGCTTATGTCACTGCGAAAGCCCAGGCCGGTTGATAGGCCCCGCCCCAACGATAAATCCTTTTGGGGGCCGGGCTTACCCTTCGGGAACCTCAGGGCCTCGAGTATGTCGAGAGGCCCATGGGCTTCGCCCGGCGAAGTTTAGAGGATGGATTTCAAGGCGCGCCCGGTGGCGCCCCCGGTGTTGCCGGGGCGGGTGTGCAAAGGGCCGGAACAAAGGGCTTGAATTGATCGTATATTTACGATAAAAGAAAGCATGGCTTTTTCAAAGAAGGACCAATTCCATCCCCGGGAAGGCGACCTGGCCCGGTACGCGGCCGCCCTGGCCCACCCGGCGCGCATCGCCATCCTGAAGACCCTCGCCCAACGCAAGGAATGCGTCTGCGGGGAGATTGTGGAAATCCTCCCCCTGGCCCAATCCACCGTGTCCCAGCACCTGAAAGTGTTGAAGCAAGCGGGCCTTATCCAGGGCGATGTGGAGGGCCCCCGCTCCTGCTATTGCATCAACCCGGGGGCCTTGGAACGGCTCTCGGAACTGTTTCACGGCCTCCTGGCCGAAATGCCTGAAACGAAAGGGAACCCCCATGGAAAAAGGAAAAGCTGCTGCTGAGGAAATGAAGTCCGCCGTGCGGGAGAAGTACGGGCAGATCGCCAAGGGCCCTGAAAAAACATCCTGTTGCGGCATGGAGAGCGAATCCAAACCGAAATCGTCCTGCTGCGGGGGCTCCGACCACGAACCCGGCTTTTCCTATTCCTTTATCGGGGAAGATTACTCCAAGCTTCCGGGCTATTTGGCCGAAGCGGACCTGGGGTTGGGCTGCGGCCTGCCGACCCAGTTGGCCCAAATCAAGGAAGGGGACACGGTGGTGGATTTGGGAAGCGGGGCGGGCAACGACGCCTTTGTGGCGCGGCGGGCCGTGGGGGACAAGGGGAAAGTCATCGGGGTGGATATGACCCCGGAAATGGTCGAGAAGGCCAGGGCGAATAACCGGAAGCTGGGATACCAAAACGTTTCGTTCCTCCTGGGGGAGATCGAAGCCCTGCCTGTCCGGGACGATACCGCCGACGTGGTGGTGAGCAACTGCGTCTTGAACCTGGTCCCCGACAAGAAGGAGGCCTTCCGGGAAATTTTCCGGGTGCTCAAGCCCGGGGGCCATTTCAACGTTTCCGATATCGTGCTGAACGGCGACTTGCCGGAAAAACTGCGCAAAGAAGCGGAGCTTTACGTGGGATGCGTGGCTGGGGCCGTTCGGAAGGAACAATACCTGGAATACATGGGAAAGGCCGGCTTCGCGCGCCTGAAAGGGCATCTGGAGCGCTTGACCTCGGCGCTGGCGGCCGCCGACTGGAACGCCTTGCGCACCGCCTGAAAACGCCGCATCGCGCCGCCGCGCCGCCTGGGCGGGCGCAGGCCAAAAAAAAGCCGCGCCTTTGTGGGGCGCGGCAGTTCATAGGGAGGAAACGCCCAGGAAGGGCAGAGGCGTCAAGGACGCCTCGACGATCAGAATAGTTAAGCTGGCGAGTCGATCAATCCCTATTCCGACGGCGACGCCTGCGACGCTTTGGC
>JAICXI010000262.1 GCA_025980505.1 bacterium
CCCAGCACCTCCTTTTCCCCCGATAAAATTTGGGTCGGGGAAAATTCCTTCACCGCCGGCGGCTCCTCCACCGCACCGGCGTCCATCATGCCGAAAAGGGAGGTCTGGCCCCTTTGGGAATCGGCTTGGGCCCTTTGGGATTGGTGGAAGATCTTCTCCACCTCCTCTTTCATGGCCGCCCGGGAGGCTCCCGAAAAATCAAAGGCGCCGGCCAGGATGAGGCACTCCAGCATCTTGGGCGTGAAGGCCTTCAAGTCCACCCTCCCGCAGAAATCCCCCAGGGACTCGAAAGGCGGCCCCGAGGCCCGGGTTTCCAGGATGGCCAGGACGGCCGGCGTGCCGACGTTCTTGATGGCCGAAAGCCCGAAACGGATCTGGCCTTCCCCGGTGGCCAGGAAAACATCCCGGCTTTCATTGGCGTCCGGCGGCAGGATCCGGATGCCCATCCTTTTGCATTCAAAGACGTACTGGGAAACCTTGTCCTGGTTCCCGGCCTCGCTGGTGAGCAGGGCCGCCATGAACTCGGGCGCGAAGTGGGCTTTTAAATAAGCCTCCTGGTAGACGAGAAGGGCGTAGGCCGCGCTATGGGACTTGTTGAAGCCGTACCCCGCGAATTTAGCCATTTGGTTGAACAAGGCCTCGGCCACGTCGCCCGGGATTCCCCCCTCCCGGGTGCCGGTCAAAAACTTGCCCCTCATTTGCTCCATTTTCTCGGGGTTCTTGCTGCCCATGGCCCGGCGCAACAAATCCGCCTGGCCCAAGGTGAATCCGGCCAGGTCCTTGGCGATCCGCATCACTTGTTCCTGGTACAAGATGACGCCGTAAGTGTTCTTTAAAATCGGCTCCAGGCGGGGATGGGGATACTCCACCTTCAGGAGCCCTTTCTTCCGGTGGAAGAAATCGTCCACCAGGTCCGATCCCAGGGGGCCCGGGCGGTAAAGGGCCAGGAGGGCCATGAGGTCGTCCAGGTTTTCCGGCTCCAGCTTGCGGATATAGTCCCGCATGCCGCGGGATTCCAGTTGGAACAAACCCGTGGTTTTGGCTTCCTTTAGGAGCTTGAAAGTGGCGGCGTCGTCCAAGGGGAGTTGGTCCGGGTCCAAGGCCAGGTGCCGGTTTTTCTTGATCAAATGAAGGGTGTCGTCGATCACCGTGAGGGCGCTCAATCCCAGGATATCCAGCTTCAGCAGACCCAGGTCCTTCAGGACGTTCATGTCGTACTGGGTGAGGACCTCGCCGCCCGCCCCCGTGCAAAGGGGGATCCTTTCCAGGAGCGGCTCGTTGCCGACGATGATGCCGGCCGCGTGGGTGGAAACGTGCCGCACCAGGCCCTCCAGGGCCCTGGAAACGTCCCACAGTTTCCGGAAAGGACCCTGCTCGGTGGCGATGGCGCGCAGTTCGGGCACCCGCTCCAATGCGTCCCCCAGGGTCAACTTGGGCTCGCCCGGGATGAGCTTGGCGATCCGGTCCACTTCCGGCAGCGGGATTTCCAGCACCCGCCCCACGTCCCGCACCACGGCCTTGGCCGCCATGGTGCCGAAAGTGACGATGGAGGCCACCCGGTCCTGGCCGTAAGCCTGGATCATGTAGTCCAAGACCTCGTCCCTCCGGCGGTCGCAAACGTCCACGTCGATGTCCGGCGCGCTCACGCGCTCGGGATTGATGAAGCGCTCGAAAAGGAGGTCGTACCGGATGGGGTCCACGCCGGTGATGCCGATCAGGTAGGAAACCAGGCTGCCCGCCGCCGATCCGCGGCCGGGACCCACCGGGATTCCCTTGGCCCGGGCCTGGGCGATGAAGTCCCAGACGATCAGGAAATAACCGCTGAAGCCGGTCTTGCGGATGATGGAAAGCTCCTCCGCCATGCGGCCCAGGATTTCGGGGTCGGAGGCCCGGCCGCCGTAACGCCTTTCCAGGCCCTCCCGGCAAAGTTTCTCCAGGTAGGAATCCTCGTCCAAGCCCGCGTCGGGCACGGGAAAGGACGGCATGTAGGTTTTTCCGAACTCGAAAGTCACGTTGCACCGTTCGGCGATTTCAACCGTGCGGCGGACGGCTTCCGGCACCTCGGAAAAAAGCGCGGCCATTTCCTCGGCGCTTTTCAAGTAATATTCGTCCGTGCCGTAAGTGGAGTGGCCGGGGTCGGACAGGACCTCCCCCCGGCCCAGGCACAGCAGGACCTCGTGGAAGGGGGCTTCCTCCCGGGACAGGTAACGCACGGCGTTGGTGGCCACCAGAGGCAGGCCGTTTTTCTTGGCCACTTCCGCCAGTTGCTTCTGGAGCCTGGTTTCCGCGGCCTTCCGGTGGTCCTGGACCTCGAGGAAAAACCGGTCCTTCCCGAAAAGTTCCTGGTATTCGCCGGCGATCTTCAGCGCCATCGGCATCTCGTCCTTCAGGAGGAACCGGTCGATCTCCCCTTCCGGCCCGCCCGAAAGGGCGATCAATCCCCGGCTATGGCGGGCCAAGAGGCCCTTGTCGACCCGGGGGATGTTGAAGAAGCCCTGCAAATATCCCGCCGAGGAAAGCTTCACCAGGTTCCGGTATCCTTCCTCGTTTTCTGCCAGCAACACCAGGGGATAAACCGCCTCGGGCCGGCCGGCCGGCCTCGTCTTTTCAAACCGGGACTCGGACGCCACCCATATTTCGCAGCCGATGAGGGGCTTCAAGCCGTGGAAAAGCGCGCTTTGGTAAAAGGTGACGGCGCCGAACAGGTTGGCCTTGTCCGTCAAGGCCACCGCCGGCATTTGGAGTTGCTTCAAGCGGACCATCAGCGGTTCCAGACGGATCGTGCTTTCAAGGAGGGAAAAATGGCTGTGAAGGTGGAGGTGGACGAAAGAGGGGCGGTTCATGCCGGCCTTCCATTGAAAGGGTTGGAAGGAAGCCGGTATTGGGCCGATTTCCGTAAACTCAATTTTGCGAGGGCGAATCGGTACATGGCTTTATTCCAGGAATTCGTCGAGAGTGGCCGTCAGGCGTGGAACGGCCTTCCGCAAAGCCTTGTCCTGGGTGACGCAGACCGTTTTCAGGTTTTGGGCCAGCGCCATGAACAAGGCGTCGTAACCGCTGATCCGGTGCAACAGGGCGGCCTCCAGCGCCTGTCCGGGGTCCACGCCTTCTTCCCGCAGATGGGGAAGCCGGAAGGAGGCGTCCCATACCCGGCGCACGTCCTCCGCCGGCATCTTCTGGCGGCGGGAATAGTTCATGAGGACGTTCAGGAATTCGATCCTCCAGAAGGATGGCGTGAACCACCGGGGGTCCCGCTCCAGGAGTTTCCGGGCCGCGGGAGTGCGTTCGCCCTGGATCAGCAGATAAGCGATGATGTTGGTGTCGACGACGATCAAGCCATTCCCTTCCGCTTCCACTTCTGGATCATCTTATCCGTCAGCGGCCTGGAACCGCGGTAGGGGGCCGGTAATTCCCCGGCTTGGACGGGTTCGGCCCAACCCTGCAGGGCGGTTTCCATCAGGTAGATGGCTTCCTTGGTCATGGACCGGTGGGTTTTTTCGGCCTCTTCTTTCAAGCGGCGGTGCAATTCCGCCGGCAGGTCTTTGATGACAAGCGTGGGCATGGGGGCCTCCTGTTTTTCCGGATTATAGCATTTCGGAAGCAAAAAGGAAGCGCCCAGGTCCAAGACCACCGGGCCCCCAATGGATGGGGACCTGGAATGGAAAGGTCAATGCGGCTTCGGATTATCTGTGGACGCGCCTGTTCCCGGTGGATCGGGGGAAGGCCTGGGTTGCGCATTCTCGGGAACTATTTCCGTCGCTTTCAAGGACAGAAGGAGGGAGCCGTTGAACAGGACCGAGTTCGGGAACAGGGTTTTCAAGAGAACACCGGTCAGCCCGGCGGCCGAGAAATCCCGGAGAACCCG
>JAICXI010000296.1 GCA_025980505.1 bacterium
ACACCCTGGTGGACGCCACCTTCCGTTACGACCTTCCCATCCGTTTCCGCTGTGAAAGGGCGGTTTGCACCACCTGCCTCGTCGAAGTGATGGAAGGGATGGAAAACCTGTCCGAGCCGGAGGAAAGGGAAAAACAGACCCTGGCCGCCATCCAGGCCAAGCCCAATTGGCGGCTGTCCTGCCAGGTGTCGGTTTTGGGCGACGTGAAGCTGGATTACATCCCCGTCACCGATTCGCGGCGCCGGCCCGAAAGCCAAGAAACGGTTTTTTGAGGGAAGACAAACCTGAACCTGTTTCACCACCGAGGCGCGGGGCGGTTCGCCGTTAGTGCGTTGAAATAAATCTTCCTTGGGTCTTGTCGGACCCGGGGCTTGTCGAAAGCCCGGTGTTGGATATTGGACGTTCCCGATTTTGAATCGTCTTAACTGCGCCTTCCGTGCCTCTGGTGTGAAAAGAGGTTTGATGAATTGACCGACAGGAATCCATGACCCTTCTTCTGGACGTGAAAAACCTCTCCAAGACCTATCCGGCGGGAAGCGAAAAAGTCCGGGCGCTCCAAGGCGTGAGCTTCCACCTGGAGGAAGGCCAGTTCGCCTCGCTCATGGGGCCGTCGGGTTGCGGCAAAAGCACCCTGCTGCACCTTTTGGGCGGCATGGAAGCGCCCACGGCCGGGGAAATCCTCTTCGACGGGAGGCCCCTTTCCTTCGGCGGCGACGAGTCCTTGAGCCTCCTTCGGCGCAATTCCATCGGTTTCGTGTTCCAGTTCTTCAACCTGCTCCCCCACTTCACCGCCCTGGAAAACGTGGAAGTGCCCCTCCTCTTGAAGGGCGAACCCCCGGCGGCCGGCCGGGCGCGGGCCCTGGAACTTTTAAGCAAGGTGGGCCTGGACGGTAAAAAGGACCGCCGGCCCTCCCAATTGTCCGGCGGCGAGCAGCAGCGCGTGGCCATCGCGCGGGCATTGGTGAACGGTCCCCGGCTCCTCCTGGCCGATGAGCCCACGGGCAACCTGGATACGGGAACGGGCAAGGCCGTGCTGGACCTGCTGCGGCAGGTGTGCCTCTCCGAGCGGTGCGCGGTGCTCATGGCCACGCACAGCCGCGAGGCTTCCGAGTGGGGGGACCTGATCATCATGATGCGGGACGGGCAGATCAATGCCATCTATCCAGTCCGCCGGTAAGGCCGGGCCGACCCGCTGGTGGGCCCTGTTCGGACGGTTGTCCCTCCGGCACCTGCGGGAGGAACCCCTCCGGTTCCTGCTCACGGTTTTGGGCATCGGCCTGGGGCTGGCCCTGGTGACGGCCATCCGCCTTTCCAACGCCGCGGCCCTCGATTCCTTCAACGACTCTATCGACCTCATGGCGGGGAAGGCCAACCTTTCCCTTTCCCGGCCCGGCGGCCCCCTGCCGGAAAGCCTGCTCAAGGACCTGATGACCACCCGCAAGGACGGGGCCTTGCTTCCCATCCTCCAGGGCAAGATGGCGCGCGCCGGGCAACCCCGCGAGTTCCTCACGGTCTTGGGCGTGGACCTGCTCAAGGACCTGGAAGCCCGGGATTACCGGCTTCTGGGGCGCGACGGCCGGAAGCTGACCGGCCGTGATTTCCTGGGGCTCCTGCCCAAGCCGGACGTGGTTTTCCTGACCCAAAGGTACGGGCGCCAAAACCGGATCCAGGCGGGGGACCGGGTGGCTTTCCTGGCCAACGACCGGTCCGTCACGCTCACCGTGGGCGGCCTTTTGGCCGAGGAAGGCGCGGGCAAGGCCCTGGACGGGGACCTGGCTTTGATGGATATCGCGGCCGCGCAAAAAGTCTTCGGAAAAATCGGGAAAATCGACCGGCTGGAATGGGTGGTGCCGGACGAAGCCCGGCGCCAGGCCTTAGCCTCGCAACTGAGGAAACTTTACCCTTCCTGGAAAGTGGAACGGCCCGCCCGGCGGGGCGAGAAGGTGGAAAAAATGCTTTCCGCTTTCCGGGCCAACCTGCTGGCCCTTTCCCTGGTTTCGCTGCTGGTGGGGGCCTTCCTGATTTATAACTCCATGTCGATCGCGGTTTTGAGGCGGGTGGGTGAGATCGGGATTTTAAGGACACTGGGCGCCACGCGCCGGCAAGTGATGGCGTGGATTTTGGCCGAATCCCTTTTCCTGTCCCTGGCCGGGGCGCTGGTGGGGTTGGGATTGGGCAAGGTGCTGGCGGTGGACGTTCTCAAGGTCATCAGCCGGACCATCCACGACCTTTACCTTTCCATGCCCCTGGAGGAACGGCTGCCGGGCCTTTCCGCGGTACTTAACTGGGTCTTTCCGGGCGCCGGGTTGATCCTGGCCGCGGCTGTTCCCCCGGCCCTCGCGGCTTCCCGCATCGCGCCGGGACTTTCCACGCGCAAAGGCTACGCCGAAACCGCCTTCGGGGCGAGAGTCCGGGGCATGGCACTGGCCGGGGTTGGGGCCTGGGCCCTGGCGGCCGGTTTAAGCCCCCTTCCGGCCGTAAGGGGGCTGCCCCTGTTCGGCTACGCCGCGGCCTTTTTGCTGCTGGTGGGCTGCGTGTTCCTGACCCCCCTTTTCATGGCCTCCCTTTACGGTTTGCTGCAGCGGGTGCTCCGGCGGTTCTTGTCGGCCGAGGCTTTCCTGGCCTTCCGCAACTTGTTGTCGGGCCTGGGCCGTTCCAGCGTGGCCGTGGGCGCGCTGGCCATGTCGGTGGCGCTCCTGGTGAGCGTGGCGGTAATGGTGGGGAGCTTCCGCGAGACGGTGGTGGTGTGGCTTTCCCAGACCCTGAAGGCGGACCTTTATATCCGGCCCGCGGCGGACGAGGGCGGGCCCCTGGAATCGCGGCTGGGGGCCGGGACGGTGGAAGCCTTAAGGGCCGTCCCGGGCGTGGAGGATGTCCAGGGGCTGCGCACCTTCGCCTTCAATTGGGGCGGCACGGACGTGACCCTCTCGGCCATGGATCTCGCCGGGCTTTCCCGGAAGGGCAGCGTGGTGTTCAAGACGCCGGGGGACCCGGCGCGGCTCCTGAAGTCCGTCGTGGGGCAACCGGCGGTTCTCGTTTCCGAGCCCCTGTCCTTGAAGCGGGGCATCCGGGAAGGGGATTGGATCACCTTGCCGGGGCCCGCGGGGCCGGTGTCGGTCCAGGTGGCGGCCGTCTGTTACGATTATTCCAGCGACCAGGGTTCGGTGGTCATGGACCGGGCGGTTTACGCCCGGCTTTTTAAGGACGACAGCTTGAATGCGGCGGCGCTTTATTTGAAGGAAGGGTTCACGGCCGACCAGGTGGCCCGCGACCTGGCGGGGCGCATGCCCCCCGGGACGGCGCTTTTCATCCGGTCGACGAAAAGGCTCCGGGAGGAAGCCTTGCGCGTGTTCGACCGGACCTTCGCCATCACTTACGGCATGGAAGCCATCGCCCTGGTGGTGGCGGTGCTGGGTATTTTCACCACCTTGACGGCCTTGATCCTGGAGCGGCGGCCGGAGATCGTCATCCTGCGGTACGTGGGGGCCCGGCGGGGCCAGGTGCGGCGCATGATCCTGTGGGAAGCGGGGTGGATGGGCCTGCTGGGGAACCT
>JAICXI010000108.1 GCA_025980505.1 bacterium
CCGTCGAAGGCGGAAATGGCTTCCAGGGGAAAGTTGGTGTTCCAAAGGACCCAAAGCCGGCCGGGACCGCCGTGTAACCGTTCCAGGGACTTCGCGAAAAGTTTCTCTGCTTGGCGCCGGGAGAGGTTCTTGAGGAGGTCCTGGCGGACCATCAAGGTCGCCGTCGCCGCTAGGCACGAAAGAAGTAAAAACTTGGAAAAGCGCCGGGCTCCCGGAGCACCCGGCCCTTTTTCCGTCGACGGAGAGGGGTCTTGGTAAGTTAAAACCACGGTCAGAAAGTTCAGATAGAAAAGTTGGGGGAGAAGAACGTGTTCCGGAGTTTTCGCGAATAAGACCAGGCCGCCGGCCACCAGGACGAACCAAAGCGCATTCGGGACCAGAAACTTCCAACGCCTCCGGCCGTTCCAAAGAAGAAGCACCAACGCCAGGCCTTGTAAGAACGGGAAAAAGGCCCGGCCGGCCCACTGAATTTCCCAATGAGCCAATTTTTGAGGCCAGTCATAACCGACGGCACGGTCGATTTTTTGAAGGTTTGAGAGGTCGAATTTGGGGTCCAGCCAGTACCATCCCAGGTACATGCCGAAATCGGCCGGGCTCCAGCCGAAGGACCGGAAAAGGGATTCGTACCGGTCGTAGGCCGGCATTTTGTATTCAGCCCAATGGTTGTGCACGCGGGCGTAATCCCTGGCGGTTCTCCATTCGGGCCGGCTGGCGTAATAGGCTTCGTCGAAGATGTGGGCGGTCAAAAGGAACCCGCAGACGGCCGCGAACGCGGCATATTTGGCTTTTCGGGAACCGAGTCCTTTGGAACCGAACCACCCGAAAGGAATACTGATCCCCAAGGCGATCACGGCGGCCTCCCAGCGCAAAAGGCCCGCAAGGACGACCAACACCCCGCCCGCCCACCGAGCCCGGGGACGGGAGTCGGAAAAAACCAGAAGAAGGATGCCGGCTTGTGCGGCCCAAAAGGCCGTAGCCGTATATTGGGGCCATGCGAAGTTGTGTACCAGCGAGGGAAGGCAGACCAGCCCCGCCACCGTGAGGCTTTCCCTGGCCCGGAGACGGTCCAAGACGACCGTGCCAAAGGCCCAGGTGGCGAGAAAAAGGACGGTTTCCAAAAGCAGAGCATACCAGGGGACGTTGGGAAGCCAGAGATTGAGCTGTTTCAAGGCCAAACCCAGCGATACGTTGATGAAAAATAAAAATTCGGAAGGTTGTTGGGTCACCCCGATGCCCCTGGAAATCAGGTTCAGGAGGGCATCGTCGACGGCAGGGAAAAAGGGCTTTAGGACTAAGGCGCCGATGAGAAAAAAGATGACTGCGAGAAAAAAAGCGAGGGCGGCGGGGGTTCGGCCGAATCCAAGAGGAGGTTGGGGGGGATGCATGAGATCATTTTACAAAATGGGTCCGTGCTTCCAAACCTCAAAATGCCCACGGTGGTGGGGGACGGCTCGGCCGCCGTGTGGGAGTGTGTCCGGGCCAATTCCTTGCTGGAAAAGGTCCCGGGATTCTGGCAAGATAAGCGGCCTTGAATCCTAGGAGAAACCCATGGCCTTGTCGGAAAAAGACGTCCAATATGTCGCCAAGCTGGCCCGCCTGGAAGTGACCGACCCGGAAGTGGCCAAGTATACCCAGCAATTGGCCAACATCCTCGAGTACGTCGAGCAATTGAATAAACTGGACACCACCCAGGTGGAACCGCTGACCCATCCCTTGGACGTGAAGAACGTCTTCCGGCCGGACGAACCCAAACCCTCCTTGACCCAGGCGGAAGTCCTTTCCAACGGCCCGGAAGTGCAAAGCGGGCATTTCAAGGTTCCGAAAATCATGTGATGAACCACAGAGTTACACGGAGCGACACAAAGTTAAGAATTTTATTCATCAATAATTTTCACTCGGCGTAACTCTGCGTTACTCCGTGTTTCAAAAGGGTTGGAATGAAAAACGAAGTCCTCTCTAAAACCATCCACGAGGTCTCCGCGGACCTGAAGGCCAAAAAGGTTTCCTCGGTCGAACTGACCAAGGCCGCCCTGGACCACCTGGAAGAAATCGAACCCAAGGTCCAATCCTTCATCACCATCACCCGCGACGAAGCCTTGAAGCGGGCCGCGGAAGCCGACCAGCGCCTGGCTTCGGGGAAGGACGTCACCCCCTTGACCGGCGTTCCCCTGGCCATCAAGGACCTTCTTTGCACCAAGGGCATCCGCACCACCTGCGCCTCCCGCATGCTGGAGACCTTTGTCCCTCCCTATAACGCCACGGTGGTTGAAAAGCTTTATGAGGCCGGGGCCGTTTCCGTGGGCAAGACCAACATGGACGAATTCGCCATGGGCTCCTCCACCGAGTCTTCCTTTTATAAGAAGACCCGGAATCCCTGGAACTTGAACTGCGTGCCGGGCGGTTCCTCGGGCGGGTCCGCCGCCTGCGTTTCCTCCGACCAGGCTTTCGGTTCCTTGGGCTCGGATACGGGCGGTTCCATTCGCCAGCCGGCCGCCTTGTGCGGCATCGTGGGGCTCAAACCCACTTACGGGCGGGTTTCGCGCTACGGGCTGATCGCCTTCGCTTCCTCCCTGGACCAGGTGGGCCCCTTTGCCAAGGACGTGGAGGACTGCGGCCTCCTCCTGGGCGCCATCGCGGGACAGGATCCCAAGGATTCCACTTCCGCCGACTTGCCGGTGCCCGATTACGCGGCCGAGATGAAAAAGGGCGTGAAGGGGCTGAGGGTCGGAATCCCCAAGGAGTTTTTCCCCGCCGGGTTGAACCAGGAAGTGGCGGACGCGGTTAAGAAGGCCATCGTGGAACTGGAAAAGCAGGGCGCCAAGGTCGAGGAAGTTTCCCTGCCCGCTTCGCCTTACGGCCTTGCCGCTTATTACGTGCTGGCCCCCTCGGAAGCTTCCTCCAACCTGGCCCGTTACGACGGTGTGCGGTACGGCCTGCGCGTTCCGGGCGAGAACATCGTGGAAATGTATTCCAAGACCCGTGCCGCCGGCTTTGGGCCCGAGGTCAAGCGCCGCATCATGCTGGGCACTTACGCCCTCTCCTCCGGCTATTACGACGCTTATTACTTAAAAGCCCTTAAGGTTCGCCGCCTCATTAAGCAGGATTACGACAAGGCCTTCGGGAAGGTGGACGTGATCGCCACGCCCACGGCGCCGAACCCGGCCTTCCGCTTCGGCGAAAAGACCGGAGACCCCCTTTCCATGTACCTGGAGGACGTGTTCACGGTTTCCATCAACATCACGGGCCTGCCGGGCCTTTCGGTGCCCTGCGGTATGTCCGAGTCCGGGCTGCCCATCGGCCTTCAGCTGATCGGCAAGGCTTTCGACGAGGCCACCCTGTTGCGCACGGCTTACGCTTATGAGCAGGCCACGGAATGGCACAAGCAAAAGCCGGCATTGAAAGAAAGTTAGGAATGGGGAGTTGGAAGTCGGGAGTTAACCGCTCACTCCAAACTCCCAACTTCGAACGGGAGGAAATTTAATGCCGACGGAGTACGAACCGGTCATCGGGCTTGAGGTCCACTGCGAGTTGAAAACCGCCACCAAGCTTTTTTGCGGGTGCCGCACGACCTTCGGCAACGAAGCCAATACCCAAGTTTGCCCTGTTTGTCTCGGGTTGCCGGGAACCCTGCCGGTCCTGAATGAAAAGGCGGTCGAATACGCCGTCAAGATCGGCCTGGCCCTCAACTGCACGATCGCCCAATACGCCAAGATGGACCGCAAGAACTATTACTATCCGGACCTCCCGAAGGCCTACCAGATTTCCCAATATGACAAGCCGCTCAATTACGGGGGTTATCTGGAAGTGCCCTTGAAGGAAGGGATCAAGCGCATCGGCGTCACCCGGGCCCACCTGGAAGAGGACGCGGGCAAGCTGGTGCACGCGGGCGGCAAGGCGGGGCGGCTGGATTCCTCCGATTACTCGCTGGCGGACTATAACCGGGGCGGGATTCCCTTGGTGGAGATCGTCTCCGAACCCGATATCCGGAGCGCCGACGAGGCCTATGCCTACCTGACCGAACTCAAGAACATCCTGCTTTATATCGACGTTTCCGACTGCAACATGGAAGAGGGGTCGCTTCGCTGTGACGCCAACGTGTCGATCCGCCCCAAGGGGACCGAGAAATTCGGCACCCGGACCGAAATCAAGAACATGAACAGCTTCAAGTTCGCCAAGCAAGCCATTGAATACGAGATCAAGCGCCAGGCCGCCTTGCTGGACAAGGGCGAAAGGGTGGTCCAGGAATCCCGCCTTTGGGATGTCACCGAAAACAAAACCAAGACCATGCGCTCCAAGGAAGAAGCCCACGATTACCGCTATTTCCCGGAACCGGACCTGGTCCCCATCATCCTCTCCGGGGATTACGTCCGGAAGATCAAGGACCAGTTGCCGGAGTTGCCCGGCGCCAAGCGGGCCCGGTTTGCTTCGAAATATGGGCTGACCGCCTATGATGCGGGGGTTTTAACCGCGGATCAGGAACTGGCGCACTGGTTCGAGGAAGGGGCCAAACATACCAAGAGCCCCAAGGGACTGGCCAACTGGATCATGGGCGACATGGCCGCCAAAATGAAGGAACAGGAAAAGGAACTCAAGGACCTGGAGTTCGACCAGAAGAAACTCGGTGAGCTCGTGGACTTGATGGAAGCCGGCACGATCAATTCCAAACAAGCGAAGGAAGTCTTCGCCGAGATGTTCGACGCGGGTGTTTCGCCGGCGGAAGTGGTGAAATCCCGCGGCTTGGCCCAGGTCTCCGACCCCAAGGCCATCGAGGGGGCGGTGGACAAAGTGCTTTCCGAAAACCCCAATGTGGTGGCCGATTACAAGGGCGGGAAGCAGGGGGTGATCGGGTTCCTCGTCGGCAAAGTCATGCAGGCCAGCCGGGGCAAGGCCAACCCCAAGCTGGTGAACGAAATTCTCAAGAAGAAGTTGGACGCTTAAGAAAACCTGTGTCCCGGCTTCGGCCGGCTTAATCCTCGTGACCATCTCCTGCCCGGGCCGGTCCCCAGGGTTTCCAGCCCCGGCCCGCCTTGACAGGCCTCTTCATTTGTAATACGTTGCATTACAAGGGTTCAAAAAGGCCCGGATTGTTTCGCCCCGCAGCTTGTGGGAATTGATCAGGGAAAAAGAAAACGAGATGAAATCGTGAGCCCCGTCTCCTATGGCCCCTCGGACGTCGTCAACCCCCGCGGCACGCCTTTTGGCGGAATGGTGCCGGAAAGCTTCTGGCTGACCAAGGCCCTCCTCTTCGACTTCGATTGGGTCGTCTCCGAAACCCAAAACCCGAATTACCACAAAAAAGATTACGAACACCCTACGCCCCTGGCGGCCCTCAAGGATTGTTTCCGCACGCTGCGCAGCTATGAAATCCGCCTAGCCCTCACCTCCAACCGCAAGAGCGAAGAAATCGTTCAAACGCTCCACGAATTAAACTTAGCCGAGGACTTCGACAACATCCGCTGTTTCGACGACGTGAAGGAATTGAAGCCCTCTCCCGAAATGCACCAGCTTTCCATGGACATGCTGGGGGTGAAGCCCATCCGGGCCGCGGCCTTTGAGACCGAGCTTTCGGGCGTCCGGGCGGCCAAGGCCGCCGGCGTTTTTTGCGTGGGGATGGCGCCGGGAGTGGACGGCGAAGCGGACATGACGATCGCGTCCTTCCTGGAAACGCCGCTCCTGCACGTTTTGGAGAAGATCGATAAAAATAAAAAAATCAGGTTTGGGATGGCTTGAGGCGGCATCAGGATGGCTGAAATGATGCGCAAGGCCGCGAGAGCCTCAAGGGTTCCGGCTGCTTAATCGGCGATGGCTTCGCCTGGGGCGTCCCGGAGCCCGGGATGCCGTTCCCGCAAGGACGGCTGAAACCAAGCTCACCTGGAATCCAGGCATCTTTTCACGAACTCCCGGATGGGCTTCTCGTAGTGTTGAGCCACGCTGGGGAAGTCGCTGTGGTTGATGCCGGGGATGGGGATCCATTGTTTGGGCCCGGCGGCCTTTTCAAATACCTTCCGCCCCAGGTCGATGGGGATGACGGTGTCCTTCTCCGCGTGGATTTCCAAAAGTGGGCAGGACCGCCGGGTCACGTATTTCCCCGTCTCGAACTTGTCCCAAATCATGAAGGGAAACACCAGCAACCAGGGGTACCGGCAGCGGCTGACCGCGTAAATGGAAGGGAAGGCGCCTTCCAGGATGAGCCCGGCGGGGCGGGTTTGGGTGACCAACTCGGCCGCCACCGACGAGCCCAGGGAATGGCCCCAAATCACGATCCGGTCGTCGGGCACGCCCTTGGCCCGGAGCCACCGGTAGGCGGCCAAGGCGTCGGCATCCACCGCCTTTTCGCTTAAGGGGCCCTTGCCGCTGGCGCCGTAGTTTCGGTAATCAAAGATCAGGCCGTCAAAGCCGAAATCGTAGAAGATGCGGGAGACCTGGGCCAATTGGGAAAGGCAGTCCGCGTTGCCGTGGCAGTACAGCAGCACGGGCCGGCGGGGGTCCCGCCCCGGGTGCCCGAACCACCAGCCCGTGAGGGTCGTGCCGTCGGCGGAAGGGAAGGCCACGTCGCGGTAAGCCAGGCCGTTCCTTTCCGGCGTGACACCGTTCTAGGGCACGGGGTGGATGATCAAATGGCGCTGGAAAACCAGGTAGCCCGCCAGGATGGTGAGGTAAGCCA
>JAICXI010000165.1 GCA_025980505.1 bacterium
GCTCGACTCGCCTTTCACATCTTCAGCATCTTTAGTTGCTCCACGATGGGTCCCAGTGCCAGGGCCGGAAAGAAGGTCAACGCGCCCACCAGGATGACCGTGGAAACCAGCATGACGACGAAAAGAACCGTATGGGTCGGCAGGGTCCCCGCGCTCTCCGGAACCGCCTTCTTTTTCGCCAGGCTCCCCGCCATGGCCAAAACCGGGATGGCCAACCAGAAGCGGCCGAACCACATGGCCGCGCCGCCCATCAGGTCGTAAAGGGTGTCACCCGAAAGCCCCGCGAAGGCGCTGCCGTTGTTGTTGGATTGGGAATCAAAGGCGTACAAAATCTCCGAGAATCCGTGGGCCCCCGGATTGTTGGTGCCCGCACCGCCGGCGGCCACCGCCACCGCCGTGCAAACAAGCACCAGGAGGGGCGGGATGAGGATCATGATGGACGCCATCTTCATCTCGTATGTTTGGATCTTCTTGCCCAGGTATTCGGGCGTGCGGCCCACCATGAGCCCCGCCACAAAGACCGTCAGGATGACGAAGGCCAGCATTCCGTAAAGCCCCGATCCCACGCCGCCGAAGGAAACCTCGCCCAGCATGATCATCCACAGGGGGACCAATCCCCCCAGGGGCGTGAAGGAATCGTGCATGGAATTGACCGAACCATTGGAAGCGGCGGTGGTGACCGAGGCCCAAAGTGCCGAAGGGGCGATGCCGAAGCGCACTTCCTTGCCTTCCATATTGCCGTCGGCCGGGACCGTCCCCCGGGCGCCCGCCGTCAGCTTGTTCAAGAGGGGATTTCCCGATTGTTCCTGCCGGCCGCAGAGGTAAAGCATGGGAGCCAACAAGAGGAACATGGCCGCCAGGATGGCCCAGCCCTGGCGAATATCCTTGACCATCGCGCCGAAGGTGAAGCAAAGCGCCGCCGGAATGAGAAGAATGGCGAGCAATTCCAGAAAGTCGGTCAGTGGGGTGGGATTCTCAAAAGGGTGGGCGGAGTTCACATTGAAATAACCGCCGCCGTTGGTTCCCAGCATCTTGATGGCTTCCTGGGAGGCCACCGGCCCCAGGGAGATGGGCTGTTCGGTGACCGTTACGTGCGTCACTTGGGGTTTGCCGTCCTTGCCCGTCACGGGGGCTCCTTGGGCGTTCGTGACCGGCCGGTCATAGGAAGTCGGCTGGACCAGGGTGGCGGTGGCCGTATTGGCGAAGGTTTGGGGGGAACCCTGCTGGATAAGGATCACGCTGAGGAACAAGCTCATGGGAAGGAGGATATAAAGGGTTCCCCGGGTCATATCGGCCCAGAAGTTGCCCAGGAATTTTGTTTCCTTCCGGACGATCCCGCGGATGAGGGCCACCAGGACGGCCATGCCGGAGGCCGCACAAAGGAAGTTATGGACCGTCAAGCCCGCCATTTGGGTGAGATAGCTCAGGGTGGTCTCGCCGCCGTAAAACTGCCAGTTGGTGTTCGTGATGAAGCTGATGGCGGTGTTGAAGGCCAGGTCCGGGGGCACGGGGACCTGTCCCGCCGGATTCATGGGCAGGGAAGCCTGGAACCGCTCCAGGGCGTAAAGAAGGACCCCTCCCACGATATTGAAGAGCATCATGGCCAGGGCGTAAACCTTCCAATCCATCTCTTTCTCGGGATGGATCCCGCCCACCTGATAGATCAGCCTTTCCATCCATCCCAGCGGCTTCCCGAGGAAAAAAGGCTTGCCTTCGTAGACTTTCGCCATGTAGGCGCCCAAAGGCTGGGCCAAAACCAAAAGGACCGCGAAATAGGCGGCGATTTGAATCCATTGATTGGTCGTCATTTAACTCTCCACGTTTTTCTTGTGAATGGGTTGCATCCGCGGGCCGGCAACTGATATCGGACGGTTTTTCAGAACCACTCCGGCTTCAACATGGCCGCCACCAGGTAAACCAAAAGCCCCGCGGAGACGGCGCCGCTGAAAAGGTAAACCGCGCTCATGATTCCCCTCCCATCATTTTGTCCAGGATGTAAATCAACCCGACCGACGACGCGGACAGCGCCGCGAAAAGCGCGATGCACCCGAATTCCAGCATGGTTGCTTCCTCCCCGAGTGAAGGACCACCGTCCTTGGGACCGGGCCCTTCTCCCTGCGTTTTTGTTTCAGCCAATGGAACGTCTCTCCCGAGAGCAGGCAAAGCCCCCCGAAGAAGGCCGGACCCGCCAGGAACAAAATCCTCGTCATGGCATCCCCCTTCGAGGTGGAACCCTTTCCCCCGATCCAGCCGGGGAGAGGAGGGCGCCTCCCCCTTCCGTCACGGGAAAGATAAGGCGGAACCGCATTAGGATGCTGTTAAGAGGGAATCGGAAGGCATATGGGAAAGATTAAAATAAAGGGGTTTGGACCCCTTGCGTGGACAGCCCCTCCCGCCTGGACGTAAAATCCTTGAAAGTCGCGTCCAGCGCGAAGACTCCGAGAAAAGCGGAAAATTTTGAAACCTCACATCCTCTTTCCCAAAATTCCAACGTCGTTCTTCGCCCCTTCCCCTGCCGCCCCGGGCGGGCGAAACGAGTCGGACGGGCTTCGTGCCGGCTTTGGGTTTTCTTTTAGCCCTGGCGGATTGCCATGAACGACCAACGGCCCGATCCGGACGCGCTGTTAAACCGCGTACAGATGGAGGCGGCCCAGGAAAAGCGGGGCAAACTGAAGATTTTCTTCGGCGCTTCGCCCGGCGTGGGAAAGACCTACGCCATGCTGGAGGCCGCCCGGGCCCGGAAAGCCGAGGGCCTGGACGTGGTGGTGGGCCTCTTGGAGACCCACGGCCGCAAGGAAACCGCCGCGCTTCTGGAAGGGCTGGAGGTCCTTGCGCCCCGGGAGTTGGAGTACCGCGGCACGCACCTGAAGGAATTCGACATCGACGCGGCCCTGGGGCGCAAACCCGGCCTGCTTTTGGTGGATGAGTTGGCCCACACGAACGCCGAGGGCTCCCGCCACCTGAAGCGCTGGCAGGACGTCCAGGAACTGCTGGACCTGGGCGTGAACGTCTACAGCACCCTCAACGTCCAGCACCTGGAAAGCCTCAACGACATCGTGGCCCAGGTCACGGGCGTCATCGTGCGGGAAACCCTTCCCGATAAGGTGCTGGAAACGGCGGACGAAGTGGAACTGGTCGACCTCCCCCCCGACGACCTGTTGAAACGCCTGCAGGAAGGCAAGGTGTACCTGCCCGAGGCGGCCCAAAGGGCCGTCCAGAACTTCTTCAAGAAGGGCAACCTGATCGCCCTGCGGGAGCTGGCGCTTCGCACCACCGCAAACCGGGTGGGCGACCAGGTGCAGGACTACCGCCGGGACAAGGCCATCACCCGGACCTGGGCCACCGCGGACCGCCTCCTGGTTTGCGTCTCCCCCAGCCCCTCCTCGGCCAACCTGGTGCGGGCCGCCCACCGCATGGCCAAGTCGCTCAAGGCCGGATGGATCGCGCTTTACGTGGAAACACCCGACCAGGCCCGGCTCCCCGCGGAGGCGCGCTCCCGGGCCGTCCAACACCTCCGCTTGGCCGAGCAGTTGGGCGCCGAAACCGCCACCTTGAGCGGCCGGGACTTCGCCGAGGAGGTCATGGATTACGCGCGCGAGCGCAACGTCACCAAGATCTTCATGGGCAAGCCCCCGCGGTATTCCTGGCGGACCCTCTTAAGGCCCTCCCCCGTGGACCGTCTTTTGCGCGTGAGCGGCGACATCGATGTTTACGCCACCCAGGGGGAAACCGCCGACCTCCGGGAAAAGCGGCGCACCAGGGCCGGAGCCGCCCGAAAGGCCTTCGATTGGAAAGGTTACGGTTCCGCCTTGTTGACCGTGGCGGCTTGCACCGCAGTGGCCTGGCTTCTCTTTCCCCGTGTGGACCTGGCCAACCTCATCATGGTGTACCTGCTGGGCATCCTGGCCGTGTCCTACCGCCAAAGCCTGGGCCCCTCCACCCTGGCTTCCTTCCTCAGCGTATTGGTCTTCGATTTCTTCTTCGTGCCGCCCCGCTTCACCTTCGCGGTGGCCGACACCCAATACGTCTTCATGTTCCTGGTCATGCTGCTGGTGGGGCTCTCCATCAGCAACCTGACCGTTCGCCTCCGCGGCCAGGAGCGCCTTTCCCGCCTGAGGGAGCGCCGCACGGCCGCCCTTTATTCCCTCTCGCGGGAGTTGGCCGGCACCTGGGGCACGGCGGAACTCCTGGGGATCGCCGTCCGGCACATCTCCGAGGTGTTCGAGAGTTCGGTGCTCGCCTTCCTCCCGGACGGCGACGGCCGCCTGCAGGTGCAATGCGGCGCGGTGCAGGACTTCAACCTGACGCCCAAGGAAATGGGCGTGGCCCATTGGGCCTACGACCTCGGCCGGATGGCGGGCCGGGGCACCGACACCCTGCCGGGCACCGAGGCCCTTTACCTGCCCTTGTTGGCTTCCGGCGAGCCCGTGGGGGCCCTGGGGGTGAAACCCGATCACCCGGAAAAACTACTGATTCCCGAACAGCTTCACCTGTTGGAGGCCTTCGCGCACCAGACCGCGCTGGCCGTGGCGGCCGACAAACTGCTGCAAAAACAACAGCGGACCCAGATGCAGGTGGAAGCCGAGCGCCTCCGCAGTTCCCTTTTGAGTTCCGTGTCCCACGACTTGAGGACGCCCCTGGCCGCCATCACCGGCTCGGCCAGCAGCCTGCTGGCCGACGGCCCAAACCTGGATGCCGTCACGCGGAAGGATCTCTTGGAGAACATCCACGACGAGGCCGAGCGGCTGGAGCGCCTGGTGAGCAACCTCTTGGAAATGACCAAGCTGGAGTCGGGCGCCGTACAATTAAAGAAGGAACTCCACGTCCCCGGGGAAATCATCGGGTCCGCCATCGCGCGGGTGGAAGACCGGTTGAAGGAACGCTCCCTCGTCACCCAAATCCCCCCCGAGCTTCCCCTGGTGCCAATGGACGCCCTCTTGGTCGAGCAGGTGCTGGTGAACCTCCTGGACAACGCCCTCAAGTACACGCCCGAAGGGTCCGCCTTGGAGGTCTCGGCCTCGGCGCGGGACGGCCGGTTGGTGGTGGAAGTGGCCGACCGGGGGCCGGGGGTCCCGGCGGGGGACCTTCTCCGCCTGTTCGACAAATTTTACCGGGGTCCCCAAGATGAGAAGAGGAGCGGCGCGGGGTTGGGCCTTTCCATCTGCAAGGGAGTCGTCGAGATCCACGGGGGGACCATCGAGGCCCAAAACCGCCCCGGCGGCGGCGCCGTTTTCCGGTTCACGATACCTTTGGAAACCGCGAAGCCGGATTAGAATAACAGC